>CAYVYQ010000016.1:0-19424 GCA_964455855.1 uncultured Gammaproteobacteria bacterium | reverse complement strand
AAGTTTTTTGGTCTACGTTACCACCGGAAAGCATCACCAAGGTTCTTGAACCGCGGAACTTTTCCTTGTTTTGCAATAAACAAGCTAGCGCAACAGCGCCGCTTGGTTCTAATTTAAGATTGAGTCGGTTGAATGCAAACCGCATGGCCTCGCAGACTGCTTGATCAGATGCAGACAAGCCCTTAACGCCAAAATGAGTATTGATTGCAAAAGGTATTTCTCCTGGTGTTGGTGTGAGCAAACCATCGCATAATCCGCCTCGATTTGTATCCATGGCAACCCTTTCATTTTTTTCAAAAGACAATTGATGATCATTCCATTCTTCTGGCTCAGCGGTAAAGACATTGCACTGAGGATTGATGTGCTTAATAGAGATGCACGAGCCAGCGGTCAGGCCACCTCCGCCAGCACAAATGATGGCATTGTCCAGCTTAGGATTGTTAGCATCATGAATGACTTCGTATGCTGCCGTACCTTGGCCATAAATAGTTTCTAGAGCGTCATAAGGGTTGATAATCACCAGATTTTTTTCTTTGGCTATTTCTCTGCTCATCTCTTCTCTGCTTTCAGTGCGTCGATCATAAAAAATGACTTGAGCGCCTAATGCTCTTGCGTTGGCAATTTTTCTTTCCGGAGCATCTTTTGGCATCACCACCGTTGCTGGGGTATTAAATACTTTGGCTGCATGAGCAACACCTTGAGCATGATTGCCTGAAGAGTATGCTATGACACCTCGCTTTAATTCATCTTTCGAAAGTCTTGAGATAGCAGAAAGGGCGCCTCTAACTTTAAAAGAGCCTGTGATTTGCAAAGACTCAGGCTTGAACAGAAATCTACCATCCAATTCTTCATTGAGATCAGGGCAGGTGACTAGCTGTGTATGATGGATGTGGGGTGAAATGAGGTGATAGGTTTTAACAACCTCATCAAACCAAACGTTTGGTTCAAGTTTCATATTGCTTATTTCTTGTTAAATTTATCTTTAATTTGAAGCGGTAAATACGCAATATAAAACAGAAAGATGGCCAATGGAATGGTGCCGATCAAATGCAGTGGAGGATCTGGAAAATAATCCATCAAAGTGCCTTCAACAGGTCGTGCAACTAGGTACCAATAATTTGCTGGAGGCCCAATTAAAAGATTGGCAATGTAAACAAAAATTAACAGCACCAGTGTTACCCCGATAACTTTAGGAATATCGCTCAACACCGGCCTTTCTTTGTTGACCATCAGCACATAAAAAACAGCCAATAATATTAAGCTGTGACCCCAGAAAAATGGTGAGTACTCCCCATGAGGGAAGCCATAGATTAGATCCGGCGTTGCCAGGGCCATGGTCGCCCCACATATTCCCCAGAAATAAGCGCAATGAAAAAGAATTTTTGGTGCATTTTGTTTGAGAAAGTACACGATCATGGCGATCATTGAAAAGTCGCACATGTGCATGGGAAATTCTCCCTTCCAAGGGAGCTCAAATAGCAGCACATCATAGATAGGCTGGGTCACCATATGCAAGATCATGATACCGGCAAGAATTTTTCCACCGAGTATTTGTTTTGCTGAATGCTGAGTTTGAAAGTATTTAGGATAAGCATATATCGCAGCTGCACATATCAAGAGGGTCACAAGATGCTGCGTACCAAATACTTGAAAGGCTGGATAATTCATTTGAATATAATATTTTTGATTCTATATTAGCTCAGAGTTTCCAAAAAAACACCTTTCTAATGAAGCATATCAAGATAAGTTGTTTTAATTAGTCGTACTTATATTTTACGCTGCACCCGTATGCTGTGGTCGAATTGATTGCTAATGATTGATTGGCAAGCAGCTCGTCAATTTGCGAGCTGACATAGTTTTTTGCCTCTGCAAAAGAAGCATCAAAAAATTGCATGCCACGACCAATATCATCAATGGCACCTTTGTATCTAAGGATTCCATTGGCATCAATCATGTACATGTGTGGAGTGGTTTTGGCTCCATAGAGCATGCCAACCTCACCGGATTCATCAAGCAAGACATGCGTGGGACTGGCTCCTCTGGAATCAGTCAATGCATTGGCTGTGTCTGGGCTAACATGGCCTTGGTCACCTGGAGTTGAAGAAATAATGCTCAACCATACAACTCCTGCATCGCGCGCTATTTTTTGAACGTTTTGCATGTTGTTTTCATTGTAATGTCTGAACACGTAGGGGCATTCATGATTCGTCCATTCCAATATGACAGGGCTGCCGATTAGATCAGATAACTTAATGGTTTTACCGTAGCTATTAACGGCAGTAAAATTTGGTGCTTTTGTATTTACACTTGGGTTTTGCAACTTTATATTTGCCGCATAAGATGCTGTGGCAAGAAAGCATGTGGTGATAAGTGTTAAGTAGAGTTTCATTGTATGGAATTAAGAAGCAAGTCTTCGGTCAAAACTGCTGGCAAAATTCTTGATCTGGGCATGCCAGGTTTCCAAAAAATGTATAAAGGAATTCCAGTTCGCTCATATCTAGCCAATCCAATTGCTATCTCTTCATTGCGATTAGTCCAATCTGCTTTGATATAGGTGATGTTTTGCTCTTTTATATATTCTTTTACCTTGTCTCTGGCAAACGCAGTTTTTTCATTCGTTTGGCAAGTGATGCACCAAGCTGCAGTAAAGTTAATTAAATAAGCTTGATTTTGAGCTTGCAAGTCAGACTCAATGGTTAAGCTCCATTGCTCAGCAGAAGCATCTGCCACCAGCCCATTGGTATTTTCAGGCAGACTATTAAAAATCTGCACAGCTGCAAGAAGAGTTGCCAGCATGCCAATCCATTTCCATCGACCTTTAAATGTAGCAATCATCCAAATTGCAATTCCAAGAATTAATCCAAGGATTAGCAATAAAATTAGAGCATCCCCCGAAGTTTGCACCATGAATACCCACATCAGCCAAAGGGCGGTGGCTATCATGGGAAAGGCAAAGAATTGTTTCAGCGTCTCCATCCAGGCTCCAGGTTTGGGGAGGGCGCTGATCCACTCAGGCTTTAAAGCCAGCAATAAATATGGTCCCGCAAAGCCCAAGCCCAGTGCAAGAAAAATAGGCAAAGTGGCAAAGGAGGGTTGTAAGAGCGCGTAACCAATTGCTGCTCCCATGAATGGAGCCGTGCAAGGTGACGCAACTACCACAGCTAACACGCCTGTGAAAAAAGAGCCTGAGTAATCATTTCTTGATTGCACAGAGGATCCTATGGTGGTTAAGCCTGATGCAAAATTAATATTGGTTAAAAGGACGAGACCGATGCCCAGCATGATAAGGGTTAAAATTCCAACCACGACCGGGGATTGCAGTTGATAGCCCCAGCCAATCATAGATCCAGTTGATCGAATAATAATCAGGGCAGTAGCAATCGATAAAAAGGTTGACATGACCCCACCGACAAAGGACAGAGCATGATTCCTTATTTTGCTATTATCGTCACCTCCCATGGAAACAAAACTTAAAACTTTGAGAGAAATCACAGGAAAAACACAAGGCATTAAATTTAAGATTAAGCCACCAATCAAGGCAAACAGTATGGCTTGCCACAAAGACATGCCTACGGCAGATCCCAGCTCTTCCTCTATTTGAAACCCTGAATCATCGATTCTGAGAATGCCTGAAAAGTATGCTATTTCATCGTTTAGCATTGGCACAGTAAGCTCATAGGCATCATCACCTAAACTGACCAGTTCTTGAGTTGCTGTGTAAGCAAATAAATTTTCTTGTCTTGGAAAAAAGTACGCCTTGGTTACCGATTGCGGGGAATTGAATCGTATTTTTAAATTATCTCCCTCAACGACGCTTTGGGTATCAAGAAAGTTTGTTGGTAGCTTTGCAATGGCAGCATCAACCATAGAATTGGGTGTGGCAGATGATAAATCAAGAGATAGCGAAGCTTTTTCTGGGATGCAAATGTCTGCACAAATCAAAAAATCAAAGTCTAGACTAATAGAAGAGAGGTCAGAATCAATGGCTCGAAATACTTTAAATGGAAAGACAACATCACCCTCATAGCCAAATGTCATCAAAGGAGGGTAGGGAATGGTGACAGGGGTTGGCCATTCTACATTCTCAACAATAACGCCTTGATCAACACTCCATCTAGCTTCAAATGGACTGCCAGAATCACCTGGATTTTCCCAGTAGGTGTGCCAACCTTCTTGCATCTCCAGTCGAACACCTACGTAAAATGACTCCTGTTGGGAATCTTGTAGATTTGTAATTAGACTGGCTCTTGCATGCCCTGTTTCTACAGGGTTAGAAGCAGCCAGAGTGCAAAGAAAGAGGCTGCAAGCTAAGAAGATTTTTTTCATAACTTTAATGTTAAACCATTGTAATAAAAAAGGGGGAGCAAAGGCTCCCCCGATCCAAATTGATTGAATTACTTACTACCTAAAATTTTAGGAGTTTTAATATCAATCGAACGAGGCTTTTGAGCATCTGGAATAATTTTTTCCAGAGCAATAGTTAACATTCCGTTAACTAAATCTGCTCCATGCACTTCAACATTTTCAGCCAAAGTAAACTGTTGCTTAAATGCTCTTTGAGCTATGCCTTGATAGACAACCTCATTTGAATCATTCAGCAATTCAGCTTTGGGGCCTTTGTGCTCAATCGTTAATACGCCTTCTGCCAATTCAATGTTCAGGTCCTCACGAGACAGACCAGCAACAGCAACATCAATAAAGATCTGGTTTTGATCTCTTCTAATGTTATACGGCGGATAGCTTGAGGATCTCTCTGTGGTTTCAGAGAATCTCTGCAATCTATCAAACAGGCTTTCAAACCCTAACACACGAGTTGTTAGGAACGGATCGGTAAAATTAAGTACCATAATATAGTCCTCCTTAGTAGCGACTAAAATGTGCATACCCAAATGGCGTATGCGGTTAATAAACGTAGACCCAAATGGCATCTACAAGATTTATTTAAGTACTTTTAGAAAAAATTCAAGACAAAAAAGAAATAAATTATTCGCTCCAATGCGTAACAAATTTGTCTACATCAAGTTGAGGTATCTTTTTATGAGTTCCAGTGGGAGTCCCTACATACAAATACCCGATCACCTCATGGTCAGGAGTTAAATTTAAGTATTCAGCTATTTTCTTGTTAAAGGCAAATTTGCCGGTTCGCCAAATTCCAGCATAGTTTTTTGCATGCAGTGCCAGCAGGATATTTTCTGCTGCTGTGGCTGTCGATAGCATTTGCTCGATTTTAGGAACTTTGGGGTGGTCAGTGATTTGCGTGGTCAGGATGATAATCATGGGCGCTCTAAATGGTGCAGATTGATACTTTTCCATTTGCAAGGGTGTGACATCCTTCAGTTCATTTTTAGCAAACTCTATAAAAATATTAGACAGCTTATCTAACCCTGCGCCAGTTACTTCAATGAATCGAGAGGGTCTTAGCCAGGCATGATCAGGGGCTCGCAGAGCTGCTTCGTATATTTCATGCATCTCATCTTTTGATGGAAAAGGAGTTGTCAGTTCGCGAGGCGAATTTCTTGTCAAGAGATTGGTCATTGCATCCATAGCTCTATTCTAATGGATGGATAATTTTTTTATAAGAAATACTCCAATCTTTTGTCTGATCAGATTAAACTTAAGGTATTAGAAATTATTAAACCAAGCAATTAGTTTATGGAAATTACACTTTTATACACCTCACTTATAACCATCCTTGCAATTTTTCTAGCATTTAGGGTTGGCATGACAAGGGGAAAAACTAACACACTACTTGGAGAGGGTGATTCCTCTGAATTACTCCAATCCATAAGATCACATGGCAATTTAATGGAAACTGCTCCCATAGCACTTATTCTTTTGCTCTTACTTGAAATGCAGGGTGTGGCTGACTGGAAGCTTCATTTAATTGGATCTTCTTTCTTTCTTTTTAGAATTTTGCATGCCTACGGAATTACAATATCTAGAGAAAGCACTCCCTATCGTGTTGTTGGAGCATTGGGCTCATGGGTGCTGATGCTAGGAATGAGTGGATATGGTTTATATGTTTATCTTAGCTAGTGTGAATGAACTTTTTGTTTAAAATAAAGTCAAAATCAATATGATAGATACAAAAAAATATTTACTTCTTTATAGTTTAATCCTTGCCACTCCAAGCCTCTTGGCAGAAACTGCAGATGATTCAGACCCTGCGGCTGATCTTTTAGGAACAGTTTGGCAGTTGGTCAAAAATGGATCATCCAATTCTTCTTTTGGCAGTGGGCAAGTTGTCTATTTTTTATCGAGTGATGCATATCACACCCATAGGAGCAGAAAATTTCAAACTTGGGATACTTTTTCTATGGTGGATGGAAGAAATCTTGTGCGTTTGAAAAAAAATGAAGGCATTGAGATTGTTGCATCTAAATTTAATAATTCGATATACGAGGTTAAGCTCCTTGATGGTTTTTATAAAGGCAAGACTTATTATTTGATTGCAGATGAGCTTGAAAAAAATTTTAAACAGGAGATAAAAGATAATGACAACATCTAAAAATATTATTAGCATCATTTTTGTCATGTTCATGATGGGTTGTTCTTACAGCTCATTGCGACCCGAGGTAGTTGATCGTTCTGACGCCCAGAGAATGCAAACAGTAATTTTTGCAACGGTCGTTTCCATTGACCGAGTCATATTGTCAGGGGATGGTGATACCGGTGCTGTGGCTGGTGCAATCATTGGTGGTGTTGCTGGAGCATCAGTCACTGACTCAGAAACTGAATCAGATATTGCTGGAGTTTTGGGTGCCTTGGTGGGTTCAGCCGTGGGTTCAAAAATGGGAGATGCTGCGACCAGGAAGCCTGCTATTGAATTATTGCTAGATCTGGATTCTGGTAAAACAGTTTCGATTATCCAAGAAGAAGGAGATTATAGTTTTGCTGTGGGCCAACGCGTTAAAATCATTAAAAACAAAGGCAAGTCTAGAGTCATGCCTTTGCAATGACCTCAGAAGCCTTCACAATTGTATACAACAAAGCTCTTGATTTAGTTTCAAGGCGAGAACATTCGCGTCACGAGCTGATGCAAAAACTCGACAAGCGCTTTCCAGAAACCATGCCCATCATAGAAGAGGCGCTGGATAAACTTGTGCTCAATAACATTCTTGATGATGAGCGGTTTGCTGAAATGTATCTAAACTCGAGAGCTAGAAAAGGCTTTGGGCCTAAAAAAATAGAGATGGAATTGTATTCTAAAAAAGTTGATTCAATGCTCATTGGCAATGCCATTGAGGCCTATGAAAGCTGGACAGAGAATGCTGAAAATGAATTAAAAAAGAAATTTAAGGGCAGTCAGCCAACAGACTACAAATCCAAGATGAAGCAAAAACAATTTCTATTTAATCGGGGCTTTAGCACCCAAATTATTGAGCAGATTTTATAAAATCACATGGTATGATTTACTCCTATGTCCTACCAGGTTCTAGCTAGAAAATATCGGCCCTCCACCTTCTCAGAAGTTGTTGGGCAGGAGCATATTCTAAAAGCTTTAGAAAATAGTATTCAACACAATAAACTTCATCAAGCATACATGTTCAGTGGAACCAGAGGGGTTGGTAAAACTACGATTGCAAGAGTGTTTGCCAAGTGTCTTAATTGTCAAACAGGCGATATGCCGCAACCAGAGCCTTGTAATGAATGCTCAGCGTGCATGGAAATAAAAGCAGGTCGTCATATAGAATTTTTAGAAGTCGATGCTGCCTCAAGAACAGGCGTAGATGATATGCGGGAGTTACTAGAGTCTGTTCAATATAAACCTGCGAATGCTAGGTACAAGATTTATCTCATTGACGAGGTGCACATGCTATCAAAAAGTAGTTTTAATGCCTTGTTAAAAACGCTTGAGGAGCCACCACCCCATGTTATGTTTCTGATGGCCACAACCGAGGTAGAGAAAGTGCCCAAGACCGTCTTATCTCGCTGTCTGCAATTGAATCTTAAGATTATTCCTGAAAATCAAATTCGAGAACATATACAGTCATTGTTAGATCTAGAGAGCATTAAATATGATGAAGAATCGCTGGGTTTAATAGCTAACTCTGCTCAAGGTTCTATTCGAGATGGATTAACGCTTTTAGATCAAGCTATAGCTCATGGCAATGGAGCGCTTGAATCAGATCAAGTTAAAGCGTTGCTAGGAACCATTGATCAATCCTACATCATTGAACTTGTAAATCATGTGGCGCTTTCAGATGGTGATGGAGCTTATCTGGCTTTAAATAAAATCACGGAATTAAATGTTGAGTATGAACAAGTTTTAAAGATTATCATTTCTGTTTTTCATCAAATTTCATTGCACCAACAACTTCAAAATAGCGAAGATGCAAGCATTCAACAATTAGCAGAAAATCTCGATCCTCAGATTATTCAATTGCATTATGAGATTGCATTAAATGCTTTAAGTAAGTTTCATGTTCATCCGCATCCAAAGCAGGCCCTTGAATTATGTATTTTGCGTATGCTAGCTTTTCAGCCTCTCTCAGAAGGAGCGGCTCCAAAAATAGAAAAAAAAAATTCTAAATTAGCAGCCAAGTCAGTAGCGCCTTCACCTCGTCAGGTTAAAGCCAAGGAACCCGCAAGAGAAGAACCAAAGCCTGTGGCAGCATCTAAGGGAGAGGATATTATTGAGGAGTCTATTGAAGAGAGCTCAAATATGCCTTCAGAACTTGATATGCAAAGCTGGAATTCAATATTCAATTCATTGAATTTATCCATGTTCGTGAGTCAGGTCTTTTCAGAATTTGAGTTTGTAAGTTTCACTGATAGCACCCTGACTTTAAAAAAATCAGATGAACTAATTAATCCTACCGAGGGTCTGAAAACTGAATTTTTAGAAGCCATTTCTTCTGAATTAGGTCAAAAAATTTCATTGGTTATAGAAAGCGGAGAAGTAATTGCATCACCTGCAGCCATTGAGGTTGAGACTGCTCAAAAACAACTGAATGATGATAAAGATGCTTTATTAGAGAATGCAGCAGTCAAAGATATTCTTGATTCTTTTGGTGGAAAGATTATTGATGAATCTATTAAAAAGGTAGGCCCATGAGTAAAGATTTGTTATATGAACTCATCGAAGCCTTAACTATTTTACCTGGGGTTGGAAAGAAATCTGCACAACGAATGGCTTTGTTCTTGCTTGATAAAAACAAAGATGGTGCTTTACATTTAGCTCAAACACTTGAGGAGTGCTTGAATGCCATTCAGCGATGTGAGGTATGTCGGCAACTTACTTCAGAGCCCATCTGTAGGATTTGTAGTGACGAGTCACGTGACTCTTACAGCCTTTGTGTTGTTGAGAGCCCATCAGATGTATTGGCCATCGAATCAACCGGAGGCTTTAAAGGTAAATATTTTGTTTTAATGGGCCGTCTTTCACCGATTGATGGGGTTTCACCTGATGATCTTGGTATTCCAGATTTACTGCGTCATATTCAAGGGGCTAAGATTGAAGAGGTTATTCTTGCAACCAGCTCAACCGTTGAAGGAGACGCCACAGCATCATTTATCAATGATCATCTTGAGAGTGTAAAAGTTTCAAGAATTTCCTATGGCATTCCTATAGGAGGAGAGTTAGAGTATGTCGACGGCAATACAATTGCACGAGCTATCCAAGGGAGGATTGAAATTTAATGTCTATTAAACCAGATGTATGGATTAAAAGAATGGCTGAATCTGAAGGGATGATTGAGCCTTTTTCTGAAAATCAAGTAAGAGTTGATGATAAGGGCGAGAAACTTATTTCATATGGGGTCTCTAGTTTTGGCTATGATGTCCGTTGCGCCAATGAGTTTAAAGTTTTTACAAACATTCATTCAGCAACCGTTGATCCTAAGGTTTTTGATGATAATAGTTTTGTTGATATCACCTCAGATGTATGTGTTATCCCCCCAAACTCTTTTGCGCTTGCAAGAACAGTTGAATATTTTCGAATTCCTAGAAATGTTTTAACTATTTGCTTAGGCAAATCAACGTATGCAAGATGCGGCATTATCGTTAATGTCACACCCTTAGAGCCTGAGTGGGAAGGCCATGTAACATTAGAATTTTCAAATACCACCAATTTACCGGCAAAAATATATGCAGGTGAGGGCGTGGCGCAAATGATCTTCTTTGAGTCAGATGAAGACTGTGAAGTCAGTTATAAGGATAGGGGTGGTAAGTACCAAGGACAAACAGGGGTCACGCTTCCAAAAACTTAGTAAAGTTTTTTTAGCTCAAGCATGGTATCCCCATCTTGGTCCTGGTCTTCAACTTTTATTATCAGGTAATCTAAGTCTGGTGCTAAAAAGTAACGCGTGGTTCTATCATCCTGAAGTCTAATTCTTTCCACAATGATGCAAGAATAGTTGGTGCCATCAACTTCAAAATTCCCATTATCAATAACCTTATAGTTGTTAGCTTCAATTGCCCCTGTTTTTAAATCTGGAAGCATCAATGAGAACTCCATGAGGCCCGCGATGACATTTTTTCTGATTTGAATTTGAACATTCAGCGGATCAAATACATTTTCATTTTCAATTAAAGCTTGGCTCCATTCAAATTTTCCTTTTGAGGTTAAGGTTCCTGAGGCCAGATCAAAATTTAAAGTTCTCTTATCTGATATCAATGTCCACTTAACATCTACATAGTATTTAGTTGAAGTGATGCGATTATCTGTTTCCGAGAAATCTGAAATAATTTTTATTCTTCCTAATGGAAATTTAGCATTAAATTGAATAGTTCTTTCGCCTTCATCATTATGAGTAATCAGTTCTCTGATTCCCTGCATGGAAACTCTAGAGTTAGTAAAAACATACTCTCCTTTATAGTCAGGAATCTCCTGAGCTGTCAGATCACTAGATATTAAAATAAATAATATTCCAAGATATTTATACATTAAAAAACTCCATATGATTTGGACCAAAGTGACTTTCGGCTTCAAATTTTACCTGATCTCCCTGAAGTGAAATATATCCCTTTATAATATCTGCTATGACTTTTGGATAGACAGCATGCTCAATTTTATGAATTCGATTGATCAATTTTGCTTCAGATTGAACAGGATCTATCTTCAAGGCGCCCTGAGTAATAATTGGCCCTCCATCTAGCTCATTACTTACATAATGCACTGATATGCCGTGCATTAAATCTCCATTTTCAATAGCCTGTTTGTGCGTATTTAGCCCAGGATAGTCCGGCAATAAAGAAGGATGAATATTAATCAATTTTCCCTCAAGAGCTTCAGTAAAATCATTCGATAGAATTCGCATAAATCCTGCAAGCACAACCAAGTCAGGCTCTATTGGCAGGATCTGTTCTAAGAGCGCTTTATCGAATTCTTCTCTAGAATTAAAATTGTTATGCTCGATTACCTTGCTCATTAAATGGAATTTTTTAGCGCGCTCTAAGCCTTTTACATGATCTTGATTTGAAATGACCAACTCAATCGAAGCAGGAATATTTCCTGTTTGGCAAGCCTTGGCAATGGCTTCTAGATTTGAACCACCGCCTGAAATCAGAACAACAATTTTTTTCATGATTATTGGTATTGAATCTGCTCTTTGAGATCGCCTTTAATTATGGATCCAATTTCATAACTGCGAAGTTTGTGCTTTGATAAAACTTTCTTTGCTTTCAAGACATCTGCTTTGTCTAAAATGCAAACCATCCCAATGCCACAATTAAATATTCTCAACATGTCTGATTGAGAAATCTTCCCTTTTTCTTGCAACCACTGAAAAGCTTTAGGAAACTTCCAAGAAGATAAATTGATCTCTGCAATTAATCCATTTTTAAGAATTCGTGGAATATTTTCTGTCAAACCGCCTCCAGTTATATGCGCCATACCTTTGACATTAGTTTTTTTAATTAGTTCTAAAACAGGCGCAGGGTATAAATGAGTTGGCTTGAGCAGAACTCGCATGATGGGTTCTGGTGGTTTATGTTTTTTAAGAATAGATCGTATTAAAGAGTAACCATTAGAGTGAGGGCCGCTTGATTCAATGCCCAACAATACATGACCTGGTTTTATACCTTTGCCATCAATTAAGCTGGTTTTTTCAACAACCCCAACAGAAAATCCAGCTAAGTCAAAATTATCTTTTGCATAATGACCTGGCATTTCAGCTGTCTCTCCTCCAAGCAAAGCACAGTTACTTTTTTTGCAAGCATTTGCAATGCCTTTAACAATTTTTGCTGTTACTTTGGGTTCAAGTTTTGAGGCTGCAAAATAATCCAAGAAAAATAAGGGCTTAGCCCCACAAGTAACCATGTCATTGACGCACATAGCAACTAGATCTTGACCTGTCAGATGTGTTTTATTGTATGCTTGGCTCAAGGCTACCTTAGTCCCAACCCCATCAGTACAACCAACCAAAACAGGGTTTTTATATTTTGACCCAAGCTGAAAAAGCCCAGCAAAGCCTCCTATACCCCCCAGGACTCTTCGATCATGAGTCGCATTTACACTTGCTTTAATGGATTCTACTAGCTCATTGCCTTTTTCTATATTTACACCTGCCTTCGCGTAAGGATCTGTAGGTTTTGTTTTACTAGTCATTTACAATAAAAATATGAGTCAAAAAATTAAAATCTTGCTTCTACTAAATTTTCTTTTGGTAAATATGGCTTTTAGCAAAGAGTTACCAGCATTGTTTGAAGTTAAGATTCCTGTTGATCAGTATACCAATACTAACGACGGATTAAATAAGGCATTTAATCGATTGATTCAAAAATTATCAGGTTCTAGAAGTAAAAAATTTCTCTGGAGAATTGGCGATGCCCAACTTAATAAAATTGAATTTGTTTCCTCTTATTCTACTGAACTGATTGGAGAGGAAGAATTTTTATCAGTCAAATTTAATAGTGAAGCGCTAATTCCTGAGCTGCGAAAAATAGGCACGCCATTAATAGGTTTTAATCGACCAGTGATACTCATCTTGTTTAAAATGGACACAGGTGAGTCAGCACCAGTTTATCTAGACAGCAGCGCATCAACTGATTTAATGTCTGCAAAAATAAAACAAACATTAACCGATATTGCTCTGCAGAGAGGTGTCTATTTGGAATTGCCGGAATTTGATTTAGAAGATCAAAATTTACTTAATCAAGCTAATATACTTTTTTCGCCATCGAATTATATTCAGGAGAAATTTTATAATGATGCTTTTTTAGATATTGAGCTTGTAAGAATTGGCATCAATCAATGGTCTATCAATGGAGACCTCAAAACCATCTCTCCTTTGCAAGAGAAGCAAGTAATAGAGTTTTTTCAAAATGCTGTTCATGAGTTCTTGGATGATTTGCTTGAGGTTAAACCGCTCGAGCCTGGAGCATCAGGAGAAAGCATGATGGTCTCGATTCAAGGCTTAAATAATTATCAAGACTTTCAATCAGTTGAATCTGAGTTAGATAAAATTTTTGCTATAAAATCTAGATCTTTTCATGCTTTTCAGCGAACAAAGATTGATTACATGACCCAATTATTCCAAACAAAAGATTCTCTAATGAAAGAGCTCAGAGGCAGCACTAAATTTTTAATTAAAGAATATAATGCAGATAACAATTACCTCAAACTAGAGTATTTAAATTAGCAATGAGTAAATATTTTATTTTCATACCTAATTTGCTTTCTATCATTAGAATTTATCTGATGTACCCCTTGCTTACTTTTATTTCTGAAGAAAATTATCTTTTTGCTTTGTATATTTTTATCATTGCTGCTGCAACCGATGGTCTCGATGGATATCTGGCAAGGGTCATGGATTGGCAAACAGACCTTGGCAAGATTTTAGATCCAATTGCAGACAAAGTGCTTTTAATTGGAACTATTTTTATCTTGTGGATGAATTCATACATACCAATTTTTGTTCTTGTGGTTTTTGTATTGAGAGATTTTATTATTATCATGGGGGCGGCATTTCACATGACTGTCTATGAAACTGCTGCACCAAATCCAAATGCATTTGGAAAAATAACAACCTTTGTACATATTGGTTATTTGGCTGGCGTCTTTGTTGATATTATATTTAGCCTTAATCTAACTAATGTTGCGATTGATTGTTTGGTTGCTTTGGTAACTTTAATTAGCTTGTTTCTATATGGTTTGAATTGGTTCAAACTAACTGCTAAATTGCATCGTGAATAAACCAACTCAACTTATTTTCCCATTTCAGATTAATCAAAAGGCATCTTTTGATAGTTTTTTTTGCTCATCAGATAATATAAATCTCATGACAAGGCTTGCTGATATAGCACTTAGTAAAAATACCCATGAATTAATTATTCATGGCGAGAAGGGGTCTGGAAAATCATTTTTAATGCAAGCTATTTGCAATGAACTCAGCTCTTCGGGAAAGCAGTTTGCTTTTATGCCTATGAATAAAGCTCTCAATATGGGAGTAGAAATATTTCAAAATTTAGCTTCTTTAGATGCAGTATGTATTGATGACTTGCAACTTATCCTTGCCAATGAGAATTGGGAAACAGCTTTATTTAATTTGATTAATGAGTGCCAACAATCTAACTGCAGTCTGATACTTTCTTTTGGTGGCACTCAGCCTTTAGAAGAAAACACCCAACTTCCCGACTTATTATCAAGAATTAAGCGCATGGAATTCATTACTCTTCATGCTGTCCAAGATGAATTCTTTAATCAAGCAATTAATTTTGTAGCTGAACAATTAGACATTAGTATAGACACAGCTGAGCTAGAGTTTCTGTTAAAACATCAAACTCGAAGATTTTCACTCCTCGTTGAAAATATTATTACTCTTGATAAGCAAGCAGCCTCGCTAAAAAGAAAGATCACCATTCCCCTAATCAAAGAAACGCTAAATATTTAATTTATTTTAAATATTAAAGAGGGGTTGGCACTATCAGCACCTTTCCATTTCTACCACCCTCCCAAGAACGGGTAACAGCTTGTTTGATTTGATCAACAGAAAAGCGCGAATCAATGTTAGCTTTTAATGTGCCGTTAGCAATAAGGGGGATCACTTGCCCAAAGGCCGCTTGCTTCTCTTCCATCGTTGCTATCTGATACCATTTATAAAGCCAAAATCCGCGTACACGCGTGTCATTAAAAATTACCTTTCCAGTATTCAAAGTTCCAGGTTTGCCAGATAGACCACCGTAAGTAACAATCGTGCCTCCATAGCCTAAGCTATCAGCTAAACGACCAAAGGTATCACCACCTACTGGATCTAGCGCCAACATAATTGGTGCATTATCTGTTGCTTCAGCGATTTTCGCAGCAAGATCCGGCCCATCAATTAAAACGACGTCTGCTCCTTTAGACATTAAATCATCAGCTAAGCCATCTCGGCGAACAATATTTACAGTCTTAATGCCTCTTTGTTTTGCAAGCTGAATCACATAACCACCAACAGCTGAGTTAGCAGCGCTTTGTACAATCCATTGACCTTCTTGAATATCTCCATAGGAGGTAAGCATTAGCAATGCTGTTAATGGATTCACAGCTGACATTGAAAGTTGTTCAATTATCTCACCACCAATAGGCCCAAGGTTAGGCAATGGTAAAAATCCTGCAGCTGGAGCCACTATTTCTTCCGCCCAAGTGCTACCACTGGCAAGAAGAACTAACTGGTTGACCGATAAGTTTTTTACTTCCGCAGATACTTCGATCACTCGGCCAACACCTTCGCTGCCTGGTCTGGCAGGCAAGACAGGATCAACGCCATAATTACCACTAATCTGGTATAAATCAGAAGGATTGATTGGTGCAGCCAATACTTTGACTCGAACTTCACCGCTGTTTAAGACACGAGCAGTTTCTTTTTTTACTTCGAGCACATCGGCAGGATTACCAATTTTGCTATAGCTGATATATTTTGTTTCTGAATTATGCTCTGAGCTAGCATTAAGATCTGCTAATCCAATAAAGCTATAGGCCAGAAAAAGTGTGAAGATTTTAATATTAGAGATTTTTGTCATGATTTTAATCCTTTACTTATAGTTAGATTGAAAAACGTAATGAAGCTAAGTGAACAAGCATTACGATGCCTTAAATAAATCTTGCCTAGTCAAATTATTATTGAACATTATTATCAAATATTTTGGAACCATTCTCAGGGTTGTCGTGCTCGAACCAGCGCCCAAGATAGATAGCTACCAGTGACCACAAGGCAGCTATTCCGGCGCCAACGCCAGCAACTGCTGCCAGACCCAAACCTAAACCCTGCGTAAGCCCTGTGAACAGCCAAGCCATAAGCATATCGCTACCTCGATAAGCGACAATATCAATCACTGGTTTTGCTTTGAAGCGGGTCTCTCGATCAACAAGCGTAAACAGCATTTCTCGAGCAGGTCGAGTCATCCCATAGTTACCAGCACGGCGGATAATTTGTAGAATCATCACGACGCCTAAGAGAGGGGAGATAGCCAGTATTAGCAAACCAACACACACCATTACTGGAACCATTGCAATGGTTACCGGCATACCAAATCTACCGACAATTCGACCTGTAGCAAATAGCCCAATGGAAATTGATAAAACATTGACTGCAAGATCCATTTGCGCCCAAATCGCAGAGCGCTCAGGACGACTTAGATCACTCAGTAGATTTTTTAGCTCAAAATAAATAAAGGAGCTGATGCCGGTATATAGAAAAATAAACAAAGCAATTGAGAGCAGATATGGGTTTGAGAAAAGCAACTTGAAACCCGCAATTGGATTGCCGCCAATCGGCTGACTGGTAGGGATTAGATCTAATTTTCCATTGTTTAAGTCTGTGGCTTTTAATGATTGTAGATAAAAGATAATTGGAATTGGGATCAACAGCATCGTGCTAGCGATTAACATTAAGTTGTCGGTGCCAATGGATACTGAAAAAAAAGCTGTTATTGACGGACCAATCAGACCGCCTACACTAGCGCCAACAGCAATAATGCCGAAAAGTCTGCCTGACTGTTCCTTGCTGAACAGTTCTGACATGAAGCTCCAAAATACAGAAATATTAAAAAGACTAAATACGCTTACCCAAACATAAAATGCTTTATCGATTAAGGTGCGATCGTCAGATATCGATCCTAAGAGATAAAACATAATGAATGACCCAGCAAAGATACCGTACATAGTCGGCACCAGCAGTCGAAACCGAAACTTCGAAACCGCAATGCCATACAGGGCTACAATCCCCGTACTAATAAAAAAGTTAAGCGTCCATAACCAGCTTACTTCTGCATCAGTCCAGTCACTGGCCATAGCATCGCGAACTGGCCGTAAAATGTAGTAGGCCGACATCAACACGACCACAAATAAAAATGAAAAAATTACAGCCTTGATCTCTCTTTTTTGAATCATCGAGACCATATTTAAAAAATTTGTTATTGGATTATTGTTCGCAGTCATCTCACTTATTTGTTTTGAAGATAAAGACTATACAACTTAGAGTTTAATGTAAGTCAAGCAAAGAAATATATATTTTTAGAGTGAATGGTGGACTGGTTATTATTTTGAAATAACTATAATAATCTTGCCTCTTGCACGGCCTGATTCAGAATAGCTTATTGCATGTAACGCAATTTCATTTTTCCTTTCGTAAATTCATTAAAGAAACTGTTGCTAATATGACAAGCATTAAAATACCAAACTCTTTATCATCGACAATTGAAACAACAAGGATTGCTGTTGCCCACATGATCGACTGAGAAATTAATAACCTTTTATTCACTTTATTTTTTATCTAATCAATCAAGATTTACCAAGCAGTCCTTGCATGTTAATAATGCTTTGGGTTCTTGAATGTCTGTCAGTGTTTCATAGAAATCTGCTAGACCATTAAGCGCTGATAAAACTTTTGGCTCTCCAAGAGACACATCAAAATTTTCAAGTAATTCTCTAAGAATTAGCTCTTCAGGAGAAAGCTCTTGGCCATAATATTCAACTTGATAATCTTCTAATTCTGCTATGTCAGCAGCGTATGCAATTGCATCATCAATGCCTCCAATCTCATCTACCAAACCTATCTCTTTAGCACTTGTTGCAATCCAAACTCTGCCGCCTGCAATTTTCTTAATATCTTCATAAGGTTGAGATCTTGATTCAGCTACAAAGCTAACAAATCGATCATATGCATCAGCACCCCAGCCCGCAAATATTTTATCTAGGTCTTCATCAATTGCTTGTGTTGGGTCCCAACCACCATGCTTAGAGGTGACCACACCATCAAAATTAACTCCTATATAATCCATGGCATTTTCCAATGTTGGCAAGGCAATTGCCACACCTATTGAGCCTGTAATCGTTGTTGGTTCAGCAAATATGTAATCAGCTGGAGTAGAAATATAGACCCCGCCAGATGCAGCATAGTCTCCCATAGATACGATCACATCGATGCCTTTTTCTTTGGCAGCAAAGAGCTCATCTCGCATCATTTCGCTGGCAATAATAGATCCGCCTGGACTGTTGACCCTGAATACAATGGCTTTCGTATTCTCATCCTCATGCGCAGATCTAATTTGTTTTACAACTCCATTGGCTCCTGCAACACCCTGAGTGATTTCCCCCTCCATGATTGCACCTTCTGCGGTGATTACTGCAATATGATTGTCGCTCTCCGACAACTCATCATCTATTTGTTTTGCATATTCGTTATAGGAAATAGTTTTATAGGTTTCAGTCTCTGCTTCTTCGTCTAAGCCAAATTCTTCAATCATGTATTGACGAAATTCAGGAAATGATTTGGTTCCATCAATAATATTATTTGCCTCTGCATAAGCTATATTGCCAATGGCAGCTTCACCAAAAAATCCAACGTAGCCATCAGCAAAAGACTGGATATCATCTGATTCAATCCCACGTCCTTCTGCCATAAGAGATTTCATTTCATCCCAAATAGGGTTGAGTAGGGCTTCTCTTTGTAACCTGTCATTTTCTGACATGTCTGTTCTTGTGTTACCTTCAACAGCAGATTTAAAATCTCCCTGCGAGTAATTATGAAAATTAATTTTTAGATTCTCATAAAGTTCTTTTTGATAGGCTCGCATGCCACCAAGACCTCTGACACTTATGCTTCCTACAGGATGAACCCATACTTCAGATGCTTGAGAAGCCATGAGATAAGAGGTTGTAGAAAGACGATCATTCATTGCAATCACTCTTTTACCAGATTCACGAAGTGCTTTTAATTCTTTAGCAATATTGATTACAGTAGTAGGGCCTGCAAAACCTGTTGCAGAGAAATCAATAAATACAGCAGGGATATCTTCATCTTCAGCCGCAGCTCTTATTAATTGAATAAGATCTCTTGTTTGAATTTGATCCATTGAAGAGTCAGCGCCAAGGTTCGATAGAAAATCTGTGTTAAACACCTCTTGATCAACTACAGTTCCAACAGGATCAATAAAGAGCACTCTACCACTTGGATCTTTAACTTCAGGTCCAGAAGAGGTAAACGCTCCAATGATGATGA
>CAYVYQ010000015.1:0-20161 GCA_964455855.1 uncultured Gammaproteobacteria bacterium | reverse complement strand
ATGCTCCTGATGGATTGCTAGCTGAATCTTTGGATAAAGATGGGGCTGTAATAGGTCAAGCAACTCTTGATAGATTAATCAAAAAAAATACCCTTTAAGAGTCCATTGGTTCATAGTCAAACTTGCTAACGCCGCAATCAGGACAAACCCAATCGTCTGGAATATCCTCCCACTTGGTGCCAGCAGGAATTCCACCATCGGGATCGCCAAACTCTTCGTCGTAAATATGACCGCAGATCACACATTCAAATTTTTGGTAATTCATAAACTTTTTTGTAAATTCGACTTTATTTTTGCATGCTCTTCCCTTGAAAGAGAATGCGAAAATAGCAAATATGCAGCTATAGAATAACTAACAATTGGTACAAATGTATAGATATAAAAAATTGCCATCTTGGATGAGATGCTATTTTCTATTCCCAAGCTAATATCAAACCCCCAAAGGAATTCAAGAACAACATAAGGAACTACTGCGGCAAGAGCAAAGCCAATTTTAGTCAAGGTGGTTAAATATGAAAAAACCGTGCCTGAAATATTTTCGCCGCCTTCAAGATTTAATTTATCAGAAATATCGGCAGTAATTGCATTAATGAGGGGTAACGGTCCTGAAAAAGCAAAACCATACAAAATGATAAAAGATCCAACGCCGATCAATTTAGGAAAATCTTCAAGATCTTTTATAAACCAATAGCCAACAAAACCAATCAACAAAACCACAATTGCATATAGGCAAGCAATACCAGCAGCATAGTGTTTTGATGTTTTAATACCCAACTTTCTCCATACCCAGAGCCCAAAAACACTCACCACATAATAGGCCAGCATTAATCTAGATGAGTATTCAGGCAATTCGATAACTACCTCCATCCAGATTAAATAAAGCGCTCCATTTAAACTCATGCAAAAACCGATAAGAACAGCTGCAAAAACAATTTTATTTAGCATTCTATTCTTAAATAAACTTTTAAAGGCTCTAAATGGATTAGTTAGCCTTTCTGTTGAGGCAGACTCAATGGAATCTGGAACTTGTTTTAATGCATTGAGGGTAATTAATGGAATGCAAAATAAAAGAAACATTCCAATTGCGTTTACCTTTGCCTTCAATGAAGGGTCACTAATCTCAACAATGGCTGGTATCGCTATAACTGTAAACATACCCATTAAAGACATCAACTCTCTAAGAGTTAACAGTTTGGTTCTATCATCATAGTTTGGTGCAAGAAAAGAAGCCCAGGACAATTGAGTAATGCTGCTTAAGGTAAATGCTGAATACATTAAAAATAGCCCGACAACAAAATATAATGGTGAAGTCTGATCCGTAGGCGGTAAAAAAATAACATAGGTAGCAAGCATAAAAACAGGCGCCGATAAAAATATCCAAAGTTTATGCTTGCCCCATTTTGATGGAAATTTATCAATCAAGACTCCCATAACAGGATCAGTTAATACATCTGCAAACCTACCAAAGAAAAAAATAATACCAACCAGCGATAATCCAAGACCTAAATCGCCTGCATAAAATGGCAAAATAAAGATAAACATTGGCATCCCAGCAGCAGAGGTTGGAAAGTTTAATGCGGTATATGATATCCGCTGAAATAAGTTCATAGTTTTTTAAGATCTAAGCTTTAAAAACGTCTCTCATTGAAATGATGCCTACTAGATGCTCTCCAGAGAACACAGGCAAATGCCTAATTTGATTTTGCAGCATAAGTTTTTTAGCTTCTGAGTTGGAAGTATCTGGACAAGTGAAAATTAACTTTCTAGTCATTACATCTTGCACTGTCTTAGATTCAAGGTTTTTTGGACCTCCAGATAATGCATAAACTAGGTCTCGTTCAGTTAAAATTCCCACGACAGATGATTTACAGAGATTATTCTCTGAGCCACTTTCGCATATCATAAGGGCTCCAATTTTGTTTTTATTCATGAGAGCTGCTGCATCATACAAATTGGAATTTGCAGGAATAGTAAAAATGTCCCAATATTTTTGTTCATTTAAATGATCTTTAACTTTTTTCATGTTTTATTTGTAAGCTTTTATGCATTAGATTTGTAACATTTCTGTGAAAGATATTAACACCCAAAGTTATTTCTTGGTATCATAAAGGTACAACAAAGTATGTTTAGCTATTACTTATATTTAACTATAACAATTTAAAACTAATATGAAATCTTTAAATTCCCTCTCTGTTTTTGTTTTTGCATTTTTACTTGCCATACCTGCTTTCGCTGGAGATAAAGGCTATGTTGGAGAAGAAGGCACTGAAATTGAAGTGACAAGAGTCTCTAGTCCTGCTCCTGAATATCCAAGAAGAGCCATTAGACTTGGCGTTGAAGGCTCTGTTAGATTAGAGTTTGATGTTGATACGGATGGCTCAGTCCTAGATCCATATGTTGTCGAGAGTAGTCCTGCTGGTGTTTTTGATAGAGCTGCAATAAAAGCTGTAAGAAAATTTTTATACCAGCCACCAACTTACAATGGAACTTCAGTAAAGGTTAATAACGTGCAGATTGATCTTGTCTTTAAGCTTTCGAGTTAATCTTTAGTTTCGTTATAGACAAAGGATAACTATGCCTATAAGACTCCAGTTACTTCTATTTGGGGTCATTGGTAACGTTCTCGTTGCTGCTATTTTCATATTCTCTTTTGGATATAGAGAGAATATTCAAGAAGATTCTTCAAACGAATCACTGCTAACTCTTTATGAGTCTGCATGGTACCAAACTTACAATAAGTCTTTTGATGTAATGTCAAAATGGCTTCCGGTTACTGGAGAAAATGCTTCTTTTTGGGATCCTGACTCAGAGATTTTTTTAGATGAGGTTGCTTCAAGCAATATTTATACTAACCCTCTTCTCGATACGATCAGCGCTGATAGGATTGGTGATGCTCAATATCTAATTGAACTATTTTTTGAGGAAGAGCTAGATTACGGAAATTTAAGTTATGTTATGGCTTACTTCCCCTCCGGGGAGAGAATCTATTGCGGAAGTGCTCTTGACCTTTTAGGTGTTGATCCCTGCTCTCCTGCTGCGCGACCTGATTTTTTTAGCTACCTTGATTCATTTTTACAAGATGCCTCAAGCAGACCCAGACAATCAATTGTAAAAATTAAAGATAAAAATGAAGAGCAAGCATCAACCTTAAACCAAGCACTAAGCTTTCCAATTACAGTTGAAGGACAAACATTGGCTGTCATTGCTCTAGGTGTAGATATTCGAAAGGGTCTAGAAGTTTTTGAGGATGAATTCGAAGTAAGAACTGCCATTAGCACTGATTCTGGCTTGATATCACTCAATGATTACTATCAACAATTTGGTGATACGGATGATGATCTTTTTGATATTGAGAATTTTAATAAATTAACTGATAAAGCTACTTCATTTAAAGAGTTAAATGGTTCTCGTCACTCTGAAAAAGATACAGAGTTAGGTACCTCAGTTACCCTTCTGCCCTTAAGTACTTTTCTATCAGCTGATGAAGCTCAATTGTTTATTTTCAAAGATGAAAGAGAAAACATATTAAGAGCAGCCAACGTATTAAACTTAACCTATGTGGCTGCTATCTCATTTGTAATATTTATTATTTCTCTCATAGCCTTCATTACTACCAGAACCTTTGGGGGTATTACTAAGGCTATTGAAGTTCTTGAGGGGCTCACCAAGGGTGATCATACCCAAGAAATGCCAGTGAGAAAGGGAATTCTTGCATCTGAGGGTGATGAAGTAGGACAGCTCTCAGCTGCACTAGGCACCTATAAATCTCATTTAGTTGAAATGGAATCCATTAGAGAGGAGCAAGCTAAACGGAGACATGAACGGGACGAAGTCATTATTGAAAAAATGACGGCTCTTGCTGATCAACTTGATGGAAGTGCAAGAACACTTATTCTCAATGATATTAAGAAAATGAATGAACTTGCAGATAACGCTGATAGAAACTCCAGCGAAGAAGCCTCTGTGGAGCTAATGCTGGTTGCTTTCTCAAGAATGTCTGATGAAGTGAATGGTTTGATAGATGCTAGAACCAGTGAGATGGAAACAGCTAGAGATGAAGCCAGAGATGCCAGCGATCAAAAAACAAAATTCTTTGCAAATATGAGTCATGAATTAAGAACTCCATTAAATGCGATTCTCGGTTATGGGGAAATGCTTTATGAAGACTGTGAAGACTTGGGCTACGATGATTTACTTCCAGATCTTAAGAAAATTACCTCATCAGGCAGCCATCTTTTATCTTTGATCAACAATATTTTAGATCTTTCAAAAATTGAAGCTGGAAAAATGGAGCTTTTTGTTACTAGTTTTGAAATTGAGAATATGGTTCAAACCATCAAAGATGTATCTGAGCCCTTAGCAGCAAAAAATGATAATGGTTTTGTCATTAATCTTGACGGCGCCATGGGTTCAATGTCCCAGGATGAAACAAAGCTAAGACAGTGTCTGACCAATTTTTTAAGTAACGGCTTTAAATTTACCAAGAATGGGACGGTTACATTAGATGTTAAATCTAGAATGATCGATGATGTAGAGTTTATTGATTTTGCTGTTATTGATACTGGTGCTGGTATGAGTCCTGAAGGCGTTGCTAAAGTATTTGAGGAGTATACTCAAGCTGAGCGCTCAACATCAGCTAATTATGGTGGTACAGGCTTAGGCCTTCCAATTTCTAAGAAATTTGCTGAAATGATGGGTGGAGACGTAATCGTGACCAGCGAAGAAGGCGTTGGCTCTGTATTCACTATGTCTGTTCCTAGAGAATGTCCTGAATATAGTGAAGATGAAGTTGAAGGCAACGTGATCAACCTAGATGATCAAGATAATTTAGTTGTATTAGTAGATGATGATGTAGCAATGCATGATTTAATTAAAAGAACTATTTCAAAACTAAATCTCACTTTGCTTGGAGCTACAAATAGCGAAAAAGGCATGGAGCTTATTCGGGAAGTTAAACCAAAATTAATTTTACTGGATGTTTTGATGCCTGGAAGAGATGGTTGGTCACTTCTTAAAGAATGTAAAACTGATAAAGATTTAAAAGATATACCGGTGATTATGATCAGTCAGCTTAATCAGTCTAATCTTGCTGCCTCTCTTGGAGCCAATGACTACCTAACCAAACCAATTGATAGATCTCATTTCATAAATACCCTAAAAAGAATTCTTGGGAATGACACTAAAGATAAAAAAGTACTAGTTATTGATGATGATAAAGATGTCAGGGAGCTTCTATCTAGACTTCTCAAGGACGCTGGCTATAGACCAATAGATGCCAGAGATGGAAAAGAAGGTTTAGAGAGAACAAAGGATGAGCCAGCCTTGATCATTCTAGATCTTGAGATGCCAAGAATGGATGGTTTTGAATTTTTAGATAATTATATAAAAGACGTTCCTGAAGAAAGTAGAGCTCCTGTGCTTGTATTCTCAGGAAAAGATTTAACCGACGTTCAGGAAGACTTACTCAAAGAAAGAGTCGTAGGACTGGTAAAGAAAGATGATGTTTCTATGGATAACCTTTCGAAAATGATCCAAGGGATCGTAAAGAGTTAAGATCCTACAAAAGCCTCAATTTTTCCAAGCAATCTTTTGAAATCTACAGGCTTGGTATCAAAATCATCAGCTCCGCATTCTAATGCTTTTTGTTTATCTGATTCTAAAGCATGAGCGGTTAATGCAATAATTGGTATAGAGCTAATAGATTCGTCAGCCTTAGCTTGAATGGTGGCTTCCCATCCGTCTAGAACCGGCAATCCCATGTCCATCAGCACAAGGTCCGGAGATTCGCTACGCATCATTTCAAGACCGGCCTGACCGTCAAAAGCCATAATAATTTCATACCCACGTCGTGATAGTCTTCGAGATAACATATCTCGATTCATTTCATTGTCTTCAACATAAAGTAACTTTGCCATTTTATTAGTCTCCTACTAACTCTGTATCTATTAATTTAAATCTATTCCTTCCATCTTTTTTGGCTTCATAAAGCCTCTCATCAGCCTTGTTCGTTAGATCTGCAGAGGTTTCCGTTTCGGTTGAAAACGCCACTCCACCACTTGAACTCACCTTGATATCTGTACCTTCAAAATTAACAACATTGCTATTAATTTTTTTAATTAACTTAGTACAAAATTCTTTGGCTTGATCTGGATCAAGGTAAAGAATTGCTAAAAATTCTTCTCCTCCTATTCTACCAACTATGTTTGGTGATGAAATCTCTGTTTGTAACAATTGTGCAAAAGATATAAGGACTGCATCCCCGCCTGCATGACCATAGTTATCATTAACTTGCTTAAAGAAATCAATATCAAACATGATGGTAGCAAATTGTCGGTCTTTTGATTGTTTTGAATTTTCCATAGCTTCATCTAAAGCTTCAAAAATTACCCTTCGATTATAGATACCCGTTAATTGATCGGTGGTGGCTTGAATATGCAATTTATTAACAAGCTCTTTTTCACGCTCACGCCAAAACTTTCTCTCTAAAGCAGCTACAACCTTTGCAAGTAAAATGGTTCCGTTAATAGGCTTGGGAAGATAATCTTGAGCCCCTAATTGGATGCATTTTGAGATGCTATCTACATCATTAAACGCAGAAACCATAATTACAGGCAATGATTCTGAATTGTGCTCTTTCCTGAAACTTTTTAATAATTCTAGACCATTGATATCTGGCAAAATTACATCTAGCAAGATTAAGTCAGGAGTTTTTTTGAATACCTCAGTTATGGCAGTATTACCATCATATGCAGTTCTGCATGATAGACCTTGCATGGATAAACGTCTTTGCAGAACCTCGCAATTTGTAACATTGTCATCAACTATCAAAATGTCAGATTCCTTTATTTCATCCCCGAGAGTTATGGAGTACTCAATATCTCCCAAAGACTTAAATAAAGCTTCTGCTGACTCTAATTGATTGGATGAATTATCATTGTTGGGGTCGATTGATTCCCCTCTAATGTAATCTACAAAATTTTCTATTGCAGTCTCTGTTTCCCTGGCAAGATTAATGATTTGCTGAAAATCCTCTAAGGTGCTCTCCTCAAGGTCATCCTCGTAATCCTCCATCAATATTTCACTGTATCCAATAATCGCATTAAGTGGAGTTCTTAAATTATGACGAAGTTCAGAGTACTCCTCAGGTGATTTTTTCGAAGAATCAGCATTGGCTCCAGTGTTCTGCACAAAAGCAACTTCATATTGATCGATTAATTTAGAGCAAGATGATTTAATTTGCTCAATCTCATCATCTGATTGGAGCTCAGCATCATTGAGTACTTTCTCAACCATATCAACATAATCAAATATGGCATTAGCTGGGGTAATAAAGTCTTGCTTAATTTGAGTAAGGACAATTTCTTCTGCACCTTTGGATGTTTCTTTTGGAGTAAGCTTATCCATGATTTAAGTTTCCTTTTTATTAAATGAATCTAAAAAGTCTGGTCGGTGCATTAAATATCCTTGACCAATTTGACAACCAAGATCCAACATCATTTTCTTATCTTCTTCTGTCTCTATACCCTCGCCTATCATCTCTAGCTGAAGATCTGAACACACCTCTGAAACAAAGCTGATCAGTCTTGCGGTTGCTGGGTCTGAAACATTAAACGTAAAGTGTTTATCTAATTTCACAACATCAATGGGCAAGTCTCTTACATACTTGAGTGATGCATAACCAGCACCAAAATCATCTAAGGCAATTTTAATTCCCTTATCTTTAAGAATGCGCAAGGATTCAGACGCAACATTAATATCTGCAAGTTCTGCTGTTTCAGTAACCTCAAGACCAAACTGATTGGGCGCAAGCTGATGTTTTTCTACAAAATCGGTAAAGATAGAGCAAAACTCAGGATGCATGATTGTATGTGCTGAAACATTAAGATAAAGAGTGGCGTCCTTAAATCCAATGTCCTCTTTGATTGCAAAGAATTTTTCAAGTTGGACAAGTGATTCCAAAACAACCAGAGAAAATAAACTTTCACCTTCTATTTGTGGAATTATTTGATCATTTGGTAAGTAGCCACCTGCGCCGTCTTGCAATCGCAATAAAGCCTCAATTCCTGTTACTTCATTTGTTTCAAGATTTACCTGCTTTTGGTATGCCAATTCAATGCGTTGGTGCTCTATGCAATCAATGGTTTGTCTAAGAGCATCTAGCCCAGATCTTGAGGAGCATAATAATTCAATTAACATAATTCCATTTGAAATATCAACTGGAATCATATGCACTCTTGTTCGCATAAAAAAGTTGATCTCTCTGAGGGATATCTCTATCGGGGTATCGTAATAAAGAGCAATAGAGTCCAAGTCACCAAAATTTTTAGTTATTTTTTCATCAATTTTTACAACTGAGAGTTCATCCAACGAGCCAAGATTAAAAATATAATTAGCTGCAATGTTCGCCCAGGCAATCGAGCCATCAAGCTCATAAATAACATAGGGGCTTGGGTGATGCTGTAAGGACTTTGTTAGATAGTTAAGCTCTTGATCAGAATGCATGCGATTAGCCGTATAATTTACTTTGTTTAATTTGCTCATCGACAAGCTCGACAAAATCTTCAGCAAAAGTAATTTTTATGAATTCCCAGATCTCAAGATGCTTTGGTTCCTTGAATAGAGTTTTGAATGATATTAACATTGCTGTCCATTCATCCTCATCAAGCATTCCAATTTTGAATTGATAAAATTGATTCTCTCTGGCGCGTAACATGACACTGAAATATGTTAAGTAGACTGCATTTTCTTCTTTGGTTAGCTCCTCATTGTTTCTCAATTTAATTTTAGTATCTACCAGAATTGGTTTCATGCCAGCTAAGGCTACTTTTTGATGGGAGTCAGCGATATTCTGTCTTGCATTTGCTCGGGCAACTCTATTTTGCTCCTTTAATTCTGTGACTAAAAAATAAACTGTTACAAGGACTGTAAATGGGCCTACAGTCTGCAAAATGAGAATGATATTTTCGAAAGTCACTTGTAGTTTAAATGTGTGTTTTTAATACTTTAATATAAGGTTTTTTTACAGGTCGGTAAAGAAACTTATAGATATAAAGAAACATTTCTCAAGTATAATAACGGCGTGCGCCCGTAGCTCAGCTGGATAGAGTACTTGGCTACGAACCAAGGGGTCGGGAGTTCGAATCTCTCCGGGTGCGCCAAATATTATTTAGGGTTGTAAAACTTCAACGTTGAATCTTTGATTGAAAATAATCTGACCAAAAAAATATCTTTTAAGTAATTTTGATATTGACGCCATGGTGACTTCTTCCCTTGTTTAGGCAATTTATCTAGAGCTCTTTGAACATACCCCGAAGTGAAGTCAATATATTCATCATCTACAATTGCATTTGGATCTTCCTCAGGAATGCAAGTTGATACTCCCTGCTTATCCATTTGATTTAAAAGTCTGCATACATACTCACAGGTAAGATCAGCTCTAAGAGTCCACGAAGCATTCACATAACCAAAAGAAAATGCAAGATTTGGCACTCCACTAAGCATCATTCCCTTGTATGAAAGTTTTTTATGAGGCTCTACTTTAACGTTATCCATCGATACATCTATATCATTCAAAGCATTAATCTCTATACCTGTAGCAGAAACAATAATATCTGCCTCAATCAATTCGCCCGACTGAACCAAGATTCCTTTCTCATCAAATCTATCAATAACGTCAGTAACAACTGAAGCTTGACCATTTTTAATTGAATTAAAGAGGTCACTGTCTGGGACAAGACACATGCGCTGATCCCATGGGTTATACCTTGGAGTAAAGTGTTTTTCTACATCAAAATCATCACCCAGCTCCTCACGAACCATATTAATTAGTCTTTCTTTGACTCTGGCAGGATATTTTCTTGACAAGTAAAAGCCTAAGCTGGTTCTGAGTACATTTTTCCATCGAATTAGAAAATAAGTTAATCGAGTTGGAAATATTTTATTTAATGCATTGCTCCATGAATCTTCTCCTGGAGCAGACACCACATAGCTAGGAGATCTTTGTAACATAGTTACATGCTGAGCTTTCTCAGCAATGGCTGGAACTAAAGTTACGGCTGTTGCCCCGCTACCGATGACAATAACTTTTTTATTGGTGTAGTCCATGGATTCATCCCAAAATTGAGGATGAATAAGGCTGCCTTGAAATTGATCTTGATTGGGGAATGAGGGCATATATGGCTTGTCATAGCTGTAGTAGCCGCCACATAAAAATAAAAAATTACAGGTCATAGATTCTTGTTGACCATCACTCATAATTGTTAATTCCCATATTGATTTTTCAGACACCCAATTTGAAGAAATTACTTTTTGATTAAAAAGGATTTTTTTTCTTAGATCATATTCGTCAACTGTTTCATTGAGGTATTCAAGTATGGAGGGCCCATCAGCAATTGATTTTTTGTGGATCCATGGTTTAAATCTAAAACCAAGGGTATGCATATCAGAATCTGAGCGGATGCCTGGATATTTAAATAAATCCCATGTCCCGCCAAGCGATTCTCTGCCTTCTAAAATTACAAATGATTTATTAGAGCAACTTTTTTGCAGGTTATAACCAGCCGCAATACCGGAAATACCAGCCCCTACTACTACAACATCTTTATGCATTAAAGCTCCTTATTTTCCTTCTCGTGAAGCATCTCTAATTGATTTAAATTCATTCCCATCATACCAATTTGGCCATTGTTGGCTATTTGCTAGCTCATTACTAATATTAAAAATTACATCTATGGATTGATTCAACCCATCTAAATCCCACGATTCATCATATTCATCTGCCACACCATGATAAGCATCAACTCGATATTCCTCTTCTATTAGAAAGCCTGCCTCTTTGCCTCCAGCAACCAGATCAAAACCGCCATCAGCATAAAGCACAGGCACTCCTCTTTTTGCAAAACTTATGTGATCAGATCGATAAAAATATCCCTTTTCTGGATTGGGGTCAGGATTAATATATCTACCAGACTTAACTAATTCATTCTCTAAAAGATCTTCTAACTCAGAAGCTCCATAACCGACCACAACCATATCATTCGTTAGACCGGTGGGTAGAATGCCATCATAATTAAAGCCGGCAACAATGTTAGCTAAATCAATGGGTGGGTATTTAGCAAAATACTCCGATCCCAGGAGGCCTGATTCCTCAAGAGTAACAGCAAGGAACATGATCGATCGATCAGTCTCAACTTCAGAAAATCTCTTTGCAAACTCTAAAATAGCAGCAACCCCTGTTGCATTATCAACCGCACCATTCATTATATTATTTTCCCCTGGTTGCGATGAATTAACGATTCCAAGATGATCCCAATGCGCCATGAACAAAATATACTCATCGGGATAAGCAATGCCTTTTTTTACTGCAGCAATGTTATGTGATTGAAGATATCTAACTTTATTATGAATTTCAGAGCTCAGAGTTAAGCCTCTTAGCGGAAAAGCAGAAAAAGTTTTTTCCAAAGCAATTTGCTTTAATGAATCATAATCAAACCCTGTAAAATTAAGCACATCATTTAAAATACTGTCCTTAATCCAGCCCTCTAGAATTACTCTATCAGCACCCAAATCATCTCTTTGTAAGTCTAGCTGCGGTCCTTGCCAACTATTTTCAACGACTGACCAAGGGTATGCTGCCGGTTCCTCTTCATGAACTATGATGGCGGCTGCAGCTCCTTGGCGAGCTGCTTCTTCAAATTTATAAGTCCATCTTCCGTAGTAAGTCATTGATCTACCATTAAAAAGTCTTAATTTTCCAGTTGCAAAACCTGGATCATTTATCAAAATAACTACTGTTTTCCCTTTTACATCAATACCTTCATAATCATTCCAATTATATTCAGGCGCAACAATACCGTAGCCTACAAAAACAACCTCACTATCTCGAATCTTTCTGTAATCCCTGGCCTGCTTAGTCCAAAAAACAACTTCATCACCCGTGATCATTTTTCGATCGTTACCTCTAAATGAGAGTGTTAAATATGAGGAGTCTTTCAATGTGATTTCAGAAGCAGGAACATCTAAAAAATAACTTCCATCAACAGGGTCTAAATTTAAATTCTGAAATGTTTTTGAGATAAAATTTTTAGTTAATTGCCCTCCCTCAGTTCCAGGTGCCCTGCCCTCGAACTCATCAGAAGAAAGAGTTGAAATCCAATATCTTAATCTGCCATCAGTTGTATCACTTAGAGAATCAGAGCAACTGGTAATAAAGATTGAAATCCCCAAGAGAAATAGTAAAGAAGAATGGATTTTATTAATTTTCATGGTCTTATGTATATTCAGATAACTAAAGTATAAAATATATTTTCAATTCAATGGGGTGCATATCAATGAAAAATCTTTTTAATATCTTAACTTTAAATTTTATATTTATTCTTTCAGTCCAAGCTTCCTTGCTTGAAGACCTTCCTGAAATTAAATATGAAACATTTAAGCTTGATAATGGCCTAACTGTAATAGTGCATGAGGATAAGAAAGTTCCGATGGTTGCTGTAAATGTTTGGTATCACGTAGGTTCTAAAAATGAAAAAGTTGGTAAAACTGGGTTTGCCCATTTATTTGAACATTTAATGTTCAATGGAACAGAAAACTATAACAGTGAGTATTTTGAACCTTTTGAGAAAATTGGTTCCACTGATCAAAATGGTACTACTAACTCTGATAGAACTAATTACTTTCAAAATGTGCCAACCAATGCTTTGGATTTAGCTTTATGGATGGAGTCTGATCGAATGGGACATCTGCTTGGTGTGGTTGATCAAGAAAAATTAGATGAGCAAAGAGGAGTTGTCCAGAATGAAAAACGTCAAGGGGAAAATCAACCTTATGGCAAAGCCTTTACTAGGATTTCTGAGGCTGCTTTCCCTGAAGGACATCCCTACTCATGGTCTGTGATAGGTTCTATGGAGGACCTAGATGCAGCATCGCTTGAAGATGTGCAGGAGTGGTTTAAAACTTATTATGGCCCAAACAATGCTGTCTTGGCATTGGCTGGAGATATTGACCTAGAAACAGCTAAAGAGAAGGTCAATAAATTCTTTGGTGATATCCCTGCAGGACCACCGCTCGTAAAGCCTGATATATGGATTGCAAAAAGAAACGAAGAAAAACGCGATGTTATGTTTGATAATGTGCCGCAAGCACGAATTTATAAAGCTTGGAATGTTCCGCCAAGAGACACAGAAGCTGCTGCGCATTTTGATCTTGCATCAAGCGTTTTGGTTGGAGGGAAAAACTCTCCACTCTATAAAGAATTGGTGTATGACAAGCAAATCGCAACTGATGTTTCAGCTTTTTATTACGATAGAGAAATTGCTGGAATGTTTTTTCTAATAGTCGACGTGGTTGCTGGCGAGGACCCTGCTTCCGTTGAAAAAGCGATGGATGAGGTGATGGAATCATTTATAAAAAAAGGTCCAAATCGAAAACTTTTACAGGCCGAAAAAACAAAAGCTTTGGCTGGATTTATTCGTGGCATTCAACGCATTGGAGGGTTTGGAGGTAAATCTGACCTGCTTGCTACCTGTCAGACCTACACAGCCAATCCTGGATGCTACAGAGAGAATGCTAAATACCTTGATGAAGTTACTCCCGCAAAAATGAAAGCAACCTTTGCGAAATGGATTGATGATACTCCTTATGTTCTAACAATTTTACCTAACGAGAAGCTTGGAGTGAATGAAGCTGGCATTGATAGATCTCAAGGTGTGCCCTATCCAACAGAAAAGGTTTCATTTAAATTTCCAACTTTACAAACCGCCACTTTATCCAATGGTGCAAAAGTTGTATTGGCACAAAGAAGTGGGGTTCCGTTGATTGAAATGAACTTTCAATTCAATTTTGGTTATGCGCAAGAGAATAATGATGAGTTAGGCTATACCAACTTCATGATGGATATGCTAAATGAAGGTACAAAAAAATACTCCTCTCTTCAATTTGATGAAGTGCTTGATTCGCTTGGATCTAACCTAGGTTTCGGCTCAGGTCTTGATACATCATATGCAACTGTTTCAAGTTTAAAGGCTAATCTCTCAGAAACCTTAGATCTAGCTAGAGAGGCATTGATAAACCCTACTTTCCCTCAAAATGAAATAGATAGAATTAAAAAACAAACTCTTGCATCAATAGTTCAAGAAGAAAATAGACCAGCAGCAATAGCATATAGAAATATTGGCAAGTTACTTTATGGAGAAGAGCATCCATATGGCAAACCCTTAACTGGAAGTGGTATTTCAGAAACTATAACCGACATTACACGCGATGATGTCATTGCGGTTCATAACCGAGCCATCAATCCTGCTAATCTAACTTTTGCAGTGGCTGGAGATATTGGTTTAGATGAATTGGTTGAGGTACTTGAGGATAAATTTGGCGACTGGTCTTCTAATGCTAATTCCGATCTTAAAAAATTATCGACTGTAGCTCTACCTAATACTCGAACAGTTTATTTGATTGATAAACCTAATGCACAACAGTCATACATTGTTGCTGGGCAATTATTGCCCCCTTCTGCAACCGATGAAGAAATTAAAATTAGTTACATGAACTATGCAATTGGTGGCAGCTTTACTGCCAGACTCAACATGAATCTACGTGAAGATAAAAGCTGGTCGTATGGAGTTAGAACCAGGCTCTCTGATGCAAAAGGACAAAGGGCCATGCTCGTGACTGCGCCTGTGCAGACAGACAAAACATCTGAATCCATTACGGAGATAGTTAATGAATATGCTGCCTACTTAAGCACAGCACCAACAACTGAAGATGAATTAGCTAAAGGCAAAGCTTCAAAAACATTAAGGCTTCCAGGGCAATATGAGACCTTGGGCGCTCTAAAAGGTGGAGTTTCTGATATTGTGACCTACAACAGGGATCTAGATTATTTAAATCAGTTGCCTGAGTTACTAGATGAGCCATCGCTTGAAGATGTTCATGCCATGGCACAAAAGTATATTAAACCTGATCAATGGACATGGTTAATTGTTGGTGATCTCAGCAAAATTGAGGAGCCAGTGAGAAACCTTAATCTTGGGACTGTAACTGTATTAGACCAATGAGCAAACCTATATCAATAAGCAACGAGATTGCTAACAAAACATTTAATTCAAATGCCTATCCTCCTGTGCATAATTTTCAATCGGATGTTAATTTCACTGATTTGGATGTTTTCACTCAAGGCCAACCATTTGATCACTTTAAGAAGATGCGAGAAGAAGCACCGGTTTTTCTGCATCCTCCATTTTTAAATGATCCTGAGCCTGGCTTTTGGTCATTAACTCGACATGCTGATATTTTAAAAGTTTCATCCGATCCTAAAACTTTTTCATCTCAAGCGGGTACAGGCACCATGATTACATTGGGCAGTGAAGACAGAAGACATCCTAAATTATGGCGATCTACAATTGATCACATGTTAAATCTTGATGGAGATATGCATATCAATCTAAGACGAGAGCACATGCCCTTTTTTAAACCAGATTATGTATCTAACTTAAGAGTTAAAGTTCAGGCCAAGGTAACAAACTTGCTGGATGCCATCAATACCAATGAAGACTGTAACTTTGTGACAGCTTTTTCTCAGCAACTGCCTATCTACACCTTGTCTGAAATTCTAGGTATACCTGAGGCGGACAGACAGAAACTTGTAACGTGGATGGAATTTCTAGAACTTGCACAATACATCCAAGTAGAACAGTTAAAAAAAGAATTTGATGCTGAGCAATCAAATGAACCTGTAAACACAGACATGATTGATATGTTTAATGCCATGGTTGATGAAATGTTTGAGTATGGTAGAGACATATTGAATGCTAAGAGAAAAAATCCCTCAGACGACCTGCTTTCAGCCATAGCCAATGCCGAATTAGAAGGACATCAGCTAAGCCCAGAATTTTTAGATGGCTCATGGTTGTTGATTATTTTTGCTGGTAATGACACCACAAGAAATACGCTGAGTGGTGCCATTAAATTATTAACTGAAAACCCAGACCAAAAGCAAAAACTCATAGACAATCCAGAGCTCATGCCCAATTTTCTTCAAGAATGCATTCGCATGATTTCACCTGTGATGCACATGCGCAGAACAACAACTTGTGAAACAGAAGTTGGCGGTCAACTCATGGGTCCAGGTGAAAAAATTGTTATGTGGTATGGGGCAGCAAACAGAGATCCCTCTGTCTTTGCAAATCCAGATGAATTTGATATTGAACGAACAAATGCCGATAAACACCTAGCATTTGGAATTGGTAGACACACCTGTATAGGAAAACCTGTTGCTTTGATGCAATTAGAAGAATCCTATAAACAAATTCTGACACGTTTTCCAAACATTCATATGAGTGGAGATTGGAAAGTAGCACCGAATAACTTTGTGCATGCGATTCAGGAAATGCCTGTTAAATTTTAAATTAACTGCTGCCTTCTAGCTGCTCATTAAGGTTTAACCAAATCTGTTCAACCTCTTCTATCTCAGCCTTGAGTTCAGTTTGGTTTCTAATAAGATCATGCAAGTCGTCCTGGAAATCGCCATCATAGGTATCTGGTGATTGCAGGATTCCTTCTACGCCAGCTATTTTTTCTTGCAATCGTTTTAATCTTTTTTCGGCAGAATGAATCTCAGTTTTTAATTGCTTAATCTTTTTTTGTTCAAGCTGTCTTTGAGCACCCGGGGTTTGCACTGTTGTATTTGATGATTTGCGTGGGTGAGATTTATTTAAATTTTTTAAGATCCTCAAACTGTAGTCATTTAAATCACCATCAAACTCATCAATGGAACCATTCTCCACCAATAAAAATTGATCTACATTATTAGCAAGCAAATGTCGGTCATGAGAAATAAGTAATATGGCGCCCTCAAATGATTGCAAGGCCATGGTAAGAGCTTGCCTCATTTCCATATCTAAGTGATTGGTGGGCTCATCCATCAAAAGCAAATTAGGTTTTTGATAGGCAATGATGGCTAATGCCAGCCTTGCCTTTTCGCCACCAGAAAATAATTTTATAGGATCTTTCACTTTATCATTCTTAAAGTCATAACCACCCAAATAAGTTCTAACTTGTTGCTCTGTTTTTTCGGGGTCAAGTTGCTGTATGCATTGATAGGCAGTTTTAGACAAATCTAAATCATCGACTTGATGCTGAGAGAAATATCCTAGCTTCAAATTACCGCCTTCAAACCTATGGCCATCTAGCAGTGGAATACTGGCAACCAAACTCTTCATGAGAGTTGATTTACCAGCACCATTGGATCCCAACAGGCCTATTCTATCGCCAGGATGTAAGCTCAGGTTAATTTTCTCTAGAACAGGTGCGGAGTAACCCAAAGTCGCATCATCTAAAGTTAGCAAAGGATCTGAGATCTTGTCTGATTGTGGAATCGTAAAATGAAACGGCGAATCTACATGAGCAGGAGCAATTACTTCCATACGCTCAAGAGCCTTAACCCTGCTCTGAGCTTGTCGAGCTTTAGTGGCCTTGGCTTTAAAGCGCCTCACAAAATCTTGCATGTGTGCGATCTCACGTTGTTGTTTCTTAAATGTCGCAGCCTGTTCTGCCAATCGCAAGGCTTTGACCTCCTCAAATTGGGAATAGTTACCTGTATAGAGTTCAATGGCTTGACGATAGATATGGGCAATTGTGTTGACGCATTCATCTAGAAATTCTCTGTCATGAGAAATAAGTATGAGCGCTCCTTTAAATGATTTAATCCAGTCAGCCAACCACACTATCGCATCTAAATCTAAGTGATTGGTTGGTTCATCAAGCAACAATAAATCTGATGGCTGCATTAAGGTTCTTGCAAGATTCAGTCGAACTCGCCATCCACCTGAAAAATCTTTAACCGTTTTCTTTAGATCTTCTTGTGAGAAGCCAAGACCTATCATTAATTGTTCAGCTTTAGATAAGGCTGAATGACCATCCATGGAATTATAAATTGCATGAAGCTCACCTAGCTCCTCAAAACGTTCATTGATCTCCGCAGCTTCAATTTTTTGCTGTATTTCAATGAGTTGCTTGTCGCCCTCTAAGACATATTGAACTGCCACCTCATCCGTTCCCGGGACTTCTTGTGCGAGATAGGAAATTCTTAAATCATGAGGATAATCTAGATACCCCTCTTCAACATCTAGCTCACCTGTAATCATTTTAAATAGACTGGTTTTACCGGCACCATTGGCTCCAATTAAGCCAACTTTTTTGTCTCGATGAATTACAAATGAGGCATCTTCAAATAAAAGATTTGGGCCTCTGCGCAGAGCTAGATTTGTAAATGAAAGCATCTATGGTGTCTAAAAAAAATGTAAGTGTAACAAATACTCCTGCTCTTTTATTAACTCAGCATTCATATAAAATAATCCGATGTCAAAATCTATCTGGTTTCAACCTCTCTCTATTGATGATTTCAAAGACTCCTCTGTCAACATGGATAAACATCTTGATATAGAAATTGTAGAAATTGGTGATGATTTTATTGTTGGCAGAATGCCGGTGATTGAAAAAACCAAACAACCTTATGGAATTCTTCATGGAGGCGCCTCCTGTGTGCTAGCTGAAAGCATTGGTAGCACAGCTGCAGCGCTTTCAATGGATTCCACCAAAAAATACCCTGTTGGCATTGAGATTAATGCGAATCATATCTCCTCACCAACCGATGGCTATGTTTACGCTAAAGCTACTCCGGTGCATATCGGTGGATCAACATCGGTTTGGAACATAGATATAACCAACGATGCTGGTAAACGCGTGGCTTTTTCAAGATTTACAGCCATGCATAAAAATCATCCCGAGACTAAATAGATTACTTTTAAGCATCCTGGTTCTATAATTTATCAATGGATTACGTACCCTATGCAGTACCATTTTTTTTACTTGCTATCTTGATTGAGCTTGCCTATGGCATTATTAAAAAAAATAATACCTATCGATTGAATGATGCCATTAGCAGCCTGTTTATGGGCTCACTTCGATCGGCGAATAAACTGATAATTATAAGTTTTGGCGGCTATATCTTTTATCTCATTGAAACGCATAACAGCCTATGGCGAATGGATGCGACTTCACCTTTGGTGTGGATTTTTGCCTTTGTTATTTATGATTTCTTTTATTACTGGTTTCATCGAATCAGTCATGAGCGACAAATTTTTTGGGCATCTCACGTCGCTCACCATCAAAGTGAAGATTACAACTTAAGCACTGCTTTAAGACAAACCGGAACCGGCGCTTTTGTTACTTGGGTCTTTTTTATTCCTGTATTTTTAATTGGTGTCCCCTCTTATGTTTTTGTCAGTGTTGCTTCAGTTAATCTGATCTACCAATTCTGGGTGCACAGTGAACATATTCCAAAGCTTGGCTGGTATGAGAAATTTTTTGTTACTGCTTCAAATCATAGGGTTCATCATGCTCAAAACGAAAACTATATAGATAAAAACTATGGCGGAGTCTTTATTATCTGGGATCGAATGTTTGGTACCTTCAAGGAAGAAGATGAGAATGAAACACCTATTTATGGAATCAGAGGCACCTTAAACACTTTTAACCCTATTTGGGCGAATCTCCATATTTACATCAGCATGGCAAAAGATATTTGGAACGCTCAAAACTGGAAAGATAAATTCTTCGTGCCCTTTGCAAGAACTGGCTGGAGACCATCTAGTCTTCCAGAACAGCCAGCAAAAGATAATTTTGATGCTGAAACATTTCAAAAATATAATCCAGAGGTTTCTAGAAAAATAAAAATTTACTCCTTTTTTCAATTTCTTGCTTTAGCCTATGTAGGTTTGGTGGTCCTAGAAAGCGGTGAGCTTAGCTATCAGCAACTTTGGGTAACCGTTGCAATGATGGCCTTTACTATGTATTGCACTTCATTGTGGCTTGATGGCAAAGAAGGCTTTGCAATGGAAATGACCCGCCTTGCACTGTGCGTAATCATAGGAGTTTATTCTCTTTTTGATGTCAGTCTTGAATTTATAGCCATAAGTCTACTGAGCTATGCAGTAATAAATATTTTGGTCTTACCCATAATTGATAGATCTCTAAAATTAATTAGCACTAATTAATATCCAAGGCATATTCCCTAAGAATTTTTAAAGGGACTAACTCTAAGGTTTTTTCATGAGTTTTAGTAAGATAAATTTTTGGTGCACAGTTAGCTTCATAGGCTTCAACC
>CAYVYQ010000014.1:0-23321 GCA_964455855.1 uncultured Gammaproteobacteria bacterium | reverse complement strand
ATTTTAGATTCAACTGGTCCACGAATCCCATCAGTACCAAATTTTATAGTCATGGGAAAAGATTATAACTCTTCTGCAGGACCCTTTATGGAAGTTTTTTTAGAAGTTTTGCTCTTTGGTGTTTTTGGTTCATCCCAATCTTTTGGCGCTCTTGGTTTAGCTCCAGCCATAATGTCGTCAATCTGATCTGCATCAATGGTCTCATAAGTAAGAAGTGATTCTGCCATTGTATGTAATTTATCAAGATTGTCCTTTAGAAGCTTAGTAGCTTTTTTATAATTAGTATCTATTATTTTCTTTACCTCTAAATCAATGCTGTTAGATGTTTCTCCACCAATGCCTTTTGGAGCCATGGATGCAGATCTTCCTAAAAATGGACTTGAATCATCTTCGCCATATTTTAATGGGCCTAGATCAGACAACCCCCATTTGGTGACCATATTTGTTGCAATTCCAGTCGCTACTTCAATATCATTAGATGCACCAGTTGTTATGCCGTCTTTTCCATTGATAATTTCTTCAGCGATTCTGCCTCCAAAAAGTGCAGCAATCCTGCTATGAAGATATTGCTTGCTTTGCATGTATCTATCTTCTTCGGGCAAAAACATTGTTACCCCAAGAGCTCTTCCTCTGGGGATAATGGTTACTTTATACACAGGATCATGCTCCGGACTTAAGCGTCCTACTATTGCATGACCAGCTTCATGATATGCAGTAATCCTTTTCTGCTCCTCGGTCATGATCATTGATTTGCGCTCTGGACCCATCATAATTTTATCCTTAGCTAGGTCTAAATGATTTTGATCAACTTTCTTATCACCATATCTTGCAGCGAATAAAGCAGCTTCATTGATTAAGTTTGCTAGATCTGCTCCAGAAAAGCCTGGTGTTCCTCTTGCTATAACTAATGCATCAACATCCTTGGAAAGTGGAACTTTTTTCATATGAACTTTAAAGATTTGCTCTCTACCTCTTAAATCAGGTAAATCAACCACGACCTGTCTATCAAAACGTCCAGGCCTTAAAAGCGCAGGATCTAGTACATCAGGTCTGTTAGTAGCCGCAACAACAATCACGCCTTCATTTCCATCAAAACCATCCATTTCAACAAGCAACTGATTTAGCGTTTGCTCTCTTTCATCATGACCCCCACCCATGCCTGCACCTCTATGGCGCCCAACTGCATCAATTTCATCAATAAATACAATGCATGGTGAATTCTTCTGAGCCTGTTCAAACATATCTCTAACTCTGGATGCGCCTACACCAACAAACATTTCAACAAAATCTGATCCAGATATCGAGAAGAATGGAACTTTAGCTTCTCCAGCAATAGCTCTTGCTAAGAGAGTCTTACCGGTTCCTGGAGGACCTACCATTAAAACACCTCTAGGAATTTTGCCACCTAATTTTTGAAATTTAGTTGGATCTCTTAAAAAATCTACTAGCTCTTGAACATCTTGTTTAGCCTCTTCACACCCAGCAACATCTTCAAATGTAGTTGTAACTTTTCCACCTTCCATTAATTTTGCTTTGCTTTTGCCAAATGCCATTGGCCCACCTCTGCCTGACATGCCGCCTTGCATTTGTCGCATAAAAAAGAAGAATATACCTAAGAGCAATAGAATCGGGAAAGCTCCCACTAGAAGTTGCGACCACAATGAGGGCTGCTCAACACTTTCAAAGACAGTAATGACTCCATGTTCTTCTATTGCATTATCAACAGACTCATCTCTTTTATAAATTGGATGGCGGGTTTCAAATCTAGTACCATCAAGGCGCTCACCAAAAATGGTCATCTGATCGCCTTTGTAGATTACCTTTGCAATTCGATCCGAGAGAACCTCTTGTTTAAACTGACTATATGAAATCATTTCCCTTTTTGAGGCAGATGCATTCTCAACATTATTAAATATAAATATTAAGGCGGACCCTAACAAAACCCAAACTAATGCATTTTTAAAAACTGAATTCATAGCGGCCTTTCTCCATATAGATAAATTTCTCCTGACTTACTCTTTGAAGCAGCAGGTTTATAAGTTTGGACTAAATGAAAGCTCTTTTCCATTTCTGTCCTTAATTTCTTTAATAAACTGTTCTGAAACGTTTTGATGATAAATGACCCATTATTTTTACTTAGATAACTCTTAGCTGTATTTAGGGTAATAATATTTAATTCAAATATATTTTCTTCATCAACCGCTCTTATACCTGTTAAATTGGGGGCTAAATCTGAAATAACAAGGTTAAATTTTGATTTTAGCAAGAAAATTTCCTTGATTTCATCAATGTTTATAATATCTTCTTGAAAGAACATTACACCATTAATAGGGTCCATTGGCAGAAGATCAATTGCATAGACAGATGATGAGGGAGTCATTCCTTTTATGAGCTCAGACCAACCCCCTGGTGCAGAACCAATATCTAGAACGAAGCTATTATTCTTAAGGGCTTTAGTTTTGATTAAGATTTCTTCTAATTTGAAAACTGCTCGAGAGCGAAAGCCAAGCTTTTTTGCCTTTAATGCCCATGAATCAGCATGCATAAATTTTATAAATGCTGAACTTTTTCAATTTCAAGATCAATGTTTCCTGATGGAGTAGATATGGAGACCTCATCACCAACATTTTTTCCCATCAAACCTTGAGCAATTGGTGTTTGAATTGATATTAATCCTGCTGCAGGATTAGATTCTAAATTCCCAACAATTTTATAAGTAATTGACTTGTCATTGGTCATGTCATACAAATCTATTGTTGCGCCAAATACAACCCTACCAGTCTCTGGAATCTCTCTTACATCAATAACTTGAGCGTTAGCGAGTGCGTGCTCTATTTCTTGTATTTTTGCCTCAATAAAACCCTGTTGTTCTTTTGCAGCATGATACTCAGCATTTTCCTTAAGGTCTCCGTGAGCACGAGCTTCTGCAATAGCCTGAGATATTTCAGGCCTATCTTTTGTTTTCAGCTGACGCAGCCTTTCAGCAAGCTCTTGCTCTCCAGCTTTGGTTATTGGGAGTTTATCCATATATGGATTATATCAAATGAAAGAAATTAATTTATTTCTTGTAGAGAATTATAAATCCAGTTGTCTGAATCGGTGCTCATTGCTTCTAGCAGAGCAAAAGCACCAAAAATTGTAGTCACACAAAATAATTTATTTTGTAATGCTGTTCTTCTTATAGACGCAGAATCCTCAATAGACTGACGCCCTTCAGTAGTATTAATTAATAGATTTACTCTATTATTTAATAACTCATCAACAATATGAGGCCTTCCTTCAGTAACTTTATTAATGATTTGAGCATCGTATCCAAGCTCTTTAATAGCTTCAGCAGTTCCTTTGGTGGCAATAAATGAGAAGCCTTGCTCAGTAAGCAATGGAAGTAAATCAGGTAAGTATTTTTTATCAGATTCTTTTACACTTATAAATGCTGAGCCTGAATCAGGGAAAATTTTATTTGCTGCTCTTTGGGCTTTTGCATATGCTTCTCCAAAACTTGAACCAATCCCCATAACCTCTCCGGTAGACTTCATTTCTGGACCAAGAATAGGATCTACTGCAGGAAATTTATCAAAAGGCAAAACAGCCTCTTTTACAAAAAAATAATTCTTAGGTAGTAAATTAGAAAAACCTATATCTTTTAATGTTTTTCCAACCATAGTTTTCGTTGCAGACTTTACCAACGACTCACCTAAACACTTTGAAATAAATGGAACAGTTCTCGAGGCCCTAGGATTAACTTCGATGATAAAAACATTTTCACCTTGAACAGCAAATTGAATGTTCATCAACCCAATAACATTTAACTCTGCGGCAATTTCCTTTGCTTGTTTTTCAATTTCTTCAATCACACTTGCTGACAGGCTATATGGAGGCAAAGAGCATGCTGAGTCACCTGAATGGATTCCGGCCTGCTCAATGTGCTGCAAAATACCCCCTATCTCAATCTCGGCTCCATCCGAAATAACATCTACATCTACCTCAATAGCATCAGTTAAATATCCGTCGAGTAAAATCGGTTTTTGATCCGAAACCTCAACGGCTTCTTTTAAATACTTTTCAAGTTCTGTCTGAGTGTGGACAAGCTCCATTGCTCTACCCCCGAGTACATATGAAGGCCTAACAACCAGCGGAAATCCAATTTCCTCGGATGCATCAATAGCCTCTTGAAGGTTTTTCACTGTACGATTGGGAGGTTGTTTGAGTTTGAGTTGATGCGCAAGGGATTGAAATCTCTCTCTATCCTCCGATCTATCAATGGCATCTACATCTGTGCCAAGAATTTTTACATTGTTAGATAACAAAACCTCAGACAGTTTTAGAGGTGTTTGCCCACCAAACTGAATGATGACTCCCTCTGGTTTTTCTAAATCAATAATATCTAGGACTTTTTCTTCCGTGATTGGCTCAAAATATAACCTGTTGGAGGTATCATAATCCGTAGAAACAGTCTCTGGATTGCAGTTAATCATTATAGATTCATAGCCCTCTTCCTGAAGAGCAAAAGAAGCATGAACGCAACAATAGTCAAACTCTATACCCTGTCCGATCCTGTTTGGGCCGCTTCCTAAAACAATAACTTTTTTGTTGCTGGTGGGACGAGATTCACATTCACCCTCATAAGCTGAATACATATATGCAGTTTCAGTAGCAAATTCAGCAGCGCAAGTATCTACTCTCTTAAAGGCTGGAATAACGCCAAGTTTTTTTCTTGACTGTCTTACAACTTCAGAGGTTGATCTAGTTAATTTAGCAATTCTTTTATCAGAAAATCCTTTTTGCTTAAGGTTGAGCATTTTTTTAAAATCAATTTCCTCAAGTTTTGTATCCTGCAGCATATTTTCTTCATCAATAAGATCGATGATTTGATGCAGAAACCAAAAATCCATTCCAGTGTATTGATTTATTTGCTCTGCATCCCAACCTACTCTGATTGCCTCTGCAACATATAAAATTCTTTTAGAACCTGGAAAAGTCAATTGGTAGCGCAAGGTATCATTTTGATTAGAAGAATTATCTAGGATGCTTTCGAACCCATCTAGATCTTCCTCGAGACTCTGCAGCGCTTTTTGAAGAGACTCTTGAAAAGTGCGCCCAATACCCATGACCTCGCCAACAGACTTCATTTGAGTAGTGAGCCTGTCATCTGCTTGAGGAAACTTTTCAAACGCAAACTTTGGGATTTTGGTTACGATATAATCTATAGAGGGTTCAAAAGATGCAGGCGTTAACCCACTCGTTATATCATTTTGAAGTTCGTCTAATGTAAATCCAACAGATAATAACGCAGCGACTTTTGCAATTGGAAAACCTGTGGCTTTGGAAGCTAAAGCTGATGAACGACTTACTCTCGGATTCATTTCAATCACAACCACTCGTCCATTTTCAGGGTTAATACCAAATTGAACATTGCTTCCACCGGTCTCAACTCCTATTTCTCTTAAAATTTTGAAAGATTGATCGCGTAAAATTTGATACTCCTTATCCGTTAATGTCTGGGCAGGGGCAACTGTAATTGAATCACCGGTATGAACGCCCATGGGGTCAAGATTTTCTATAGAGCATATGATGATGCAATTATCATTTTTATCCCTTACAACCTCCAACTCATACTCCTTCCAGCCAAGCAAGGATTCATCAATTAAAAGTTCAGTTGTGGGAGATAAATCCAGTCCTTTTTCACAAATTTCTTTAAATTCCTGAATGTTATAAGCAACTCCTCCCCCCGAGCCACCCAAAGTAAAAGAAGGGCGAATAATGCAGGGAAAACCAAGGGTTTTTTGAACAGTTAAAGCTTCTTCCATAGAATGTGCAATGCCAGATCTTGGTGTTTCAATCCCAATACCCTTCATAGTTTTATCAAAAAGCTCTCTGTCTTCTGCCTTGTCTATAGCTTCTCTTGAGGCACCTATAAGCTCAACATTATATTTCTTTAACACCCCCTCTTTTGCCAATGTCAATGCAGTATTGAGGCCTGTTTGTCCCCCCATGGTTGGAAGCAATGCATCTGGGCGCTCTTTATCAATTATTTTTTCAATTGATTTCCAGTAAATGGGTTCAATATAAGTAGCATCTGCAAGAAGAGGATCAGTCATGATGGTTGCAGGATTGGAGTTTACTAGAATGACTCTAAAACCTTCCGCTTTCAGTGCTTTGCATGCTTGAGCACCTGAATAATCAAACTCGCACGCTTGACCTATAATTATTGGCCCAGCACCAATAATTAAGACAGATTTAATATCAGTTCTTTTTGGCATTGCTCTCAATCATTAAATTAAATTTTGTAAAAAGTTCTTCTAGCTCATGTGGCCCAGGACTTGCCTCAGGATGACCTTGAAAACTAAAAGCAGGTTTATCCTTAAATGCTATGCCTTGCAAGCTTTTATCAAATAGTGAAATGTGAGTAGGTTCAATATTTTTAGGCAGGCTAGATGAATCAACTGCAAAACCATGATTTTGACTAGTAATGTAAACAACCTTAGTTGCAAGATCTTGTACGGGATGGTTGGCACCATGATGACCAAATTTCATCTTATATGTTTTGCATCCACCTGAAAGAGCAAGGAGTTGATGACCTAAACATATCCCAAAAATTGGCATGTTAATATTTAGAAGCTGCTGAATTAATTCTATTGCATAATCACAAGGCTCGGGATCTCCAGGCCCATTGGATAAAAAGACCCCATCCGGTTTAAGCTTCATGAGCTCATCAAAACTAGTCTGAGCATTTACAACCTTTACTTTTCCTACATGTTTTCTGAGGAGTCTTAAAATATTTTTCTTAACTCCAAAATCAACTGCAACAATTAATTTTTCATTTTTAACCTCTTGGTAATTTGGCCAAGTGCCCTCATCCCAAGAAAAAGGATTTTGAGTTGAAACTTCCTTCGCAAGGTCGAGACCTTCTAATCCACTAAATTGATTTAAAGCTTCTGTAACCGTTGATATAGAATTCTTATCACCAGGAGCAATGCATGCTTTAAGTGCTCCGTGATCTCTTAACTTAGCTGTTAATGCCCTAGTATCGATATTGGAAATGCCAATTGTCTTCTTTGATTCTAGAAAGCTCTCAAGAGATTGTGTTGCACGCCAACTACTATAATGTTTAGGCAAATCTTTAATCACGATTCCAGAAGCAAAAATGCTATCAGATTCATTGTCCTCCTCATTAATACCCGTATTTCCAATGTGCGGATGGGTAAAAGCTATGATTTGTTGAGCATATGATGGATCAGTGATAATTTCTTGATAGCCTGACATAGAAGTATTAAAGACAATTTCTCCCACTGATAGAGCTTTGGCACCAAACCCAATGCCTTCAATAATAGAACCGTCTTCAAGAACTAAAATAGCCGGGAAGGACATTAACAATCTCCCTCAAAAAAGGTAAAAAAGAAAGCAAAAAATTGTGAAAATTGGGGATTTAATGAGCTAAAATTGTGCGCTGGCATTAAAAGGGTACTTTATATTGATAAGTCCTCAACGTCCATTAAATTTTAAAAAAAATGAAGATAAATTTAAAAAATCAAGAACAAATATCTCAAATGAGAATTGCAGGCCAATTGGCAGCAGAGGTATTAGAAATGATTACCCCATTTGTAGTTCCTGGAGTTAGCACTGAAGACTTAGACAAAAGGTGTTATGACTTTATTGTTAATGAACAAAAAGCCATTCCTGCTAATGTAGGCTATAACGGTTTTGAAAAAACAATTTGCTCAAGTGTTAATCAGGTAATCTGTCATGGCATCCCGTCAAATAAGAAAATACTCAAAGATGGAGATATTTTAAACATAGATGTAACTGTCATTCGAGATGGATGGCATGGCGACACTTCTAAAATGTTCTTGGTCGGCAAAACTCAGCCCCACAACGAAAGACTTGTTAAAGTGACTCAAGAATGTTTATACAAAGCCATAGATGTTGTAAAACCTGGAGCTCATCTTGGGGATATTGGTGCAGTCATTCAAGAGCATGCAGAAAAAAATCACTACTCGGTTGTGGAAGATTATTGCGGTCATGGCATTGGACAGGTCTACCATGAAGAACCACAAGTTCTACACTATGGAAAAACTGGGAGAGGGCTAGAAATCAAAGAAGGTATGTGTTTCACGATTGAGCCAATGATCAATCAGGGATCAAAACATACAAAACTCTTAAGTGATGGCTGGACTGTTGAAACCAAAGATGGCAGAAATTCAGCTCAATGGGAACACACTCTTGCAGTCACAGCATCTGGGGTGGAGGTTCTAACAAAACGCAGTGAAGAGCCCTTTTGATAGACTCATTAGACAGCATAAATCTTAACTTTAAAGGAAGCTTTGCTAATGTATTCAAAAAGCCTGAATTAATTCAACCCTTCCTCACCAAAAGATCAAATAAATTTGATGAAATTATCAAAAAGGAATTCTTGCGAAGAAAGCTTGAAACTGATTTTGCCATAGTCGCACTTGGAGGCTATGGACGAAAAGAGTTATTCCCCTCCTCAGATATTGATCTCTCAATTATTCAATTCAATGCAAAAACAAAGAAAATTGAGGACATAAAAGATTTTATTGGATGGCTTTGGACTCTCAAAGTAAAAGTCGGGCATTCAGTCCGAACGATAAAAGATATAGAAAAGATTACCAAATCTGATTTAAAAGAATTTACTTCATATCTTTCCTATAGAATTATTTTCTGCAAAAAAGACAAAATCGTCAGCTTGAATGATGACTTAAAAAAGGTTTCAAAAAAATGGAACAAAACTAAGTTTTTTAAGGCTAAGCAAATTGAGCAAAATCAAAGATTTCAATCTTTTGATTCAACTGAATTCAGCCTTGAGCCAGATCTCAAAGAGTCTCCAGGTTGCCTGCGAGATTTTCAAACTGCTTTTTGGATACTTGAACATTGCTTTGAAATTAAAAAATTACAAGATTGTGTAACAGCAAAAATGTTCTCCAAAAAAGAGATAGCTAGCATTAATGAATCATACGCACACATTAAAACTCTAAGATTTTTTATAAACCTTGAAAGTAGCGCGAATCGAATTAGCTTTGAGAACCAACTGCTGCTTGCTAAAAAAGCTAAGCTTAAAGCCTCTAAAAAATCTTCTGCGGTTGAGAAATTCATGAGAACATTTTTCTTGCATGCTTCCAACCTATCTGACTTTAATGAGCTTGTTTTTCAGGCATACGATGATCAATTAACCTTGCTCAAAAGGCCTTACACAAAAAATTACTATATTTTTAAAGATCGGCTTGGAATTGCAGATAGTGTTGATCTCACTAAGAAGCCTGAATTAATTTTAGATAGCTTGATACAAGTTGGAAAACTCAAAAAAATTAATGGTCTCGATTTTAAATCCATCAGAAAAATACAGGGATCTTTGCCCAAGATTGATCCTAAGTATTTTTTATCACCTGAAGCAGGAGCTCAATTTCTCCAAATACTAAAATCTACTACGAATCTTTCCACCATACTCAAAAAACTTAAGCAACTAGGCTTAATGAGGCTGCTGATTCCTGAATTTGGAGAAATTGAAGGTCAAATGCAGTTTGATATGTTTCATGTATACACAGTTGATGAGCATACTTTCAAGGTAGTGAGGAACATGAGACAAATGCAAATTGGAAAAGAGAATCAATCAATGCAAATTGAACATGAGCTAATTAATAAACTACCAAAGATTGAGCTTTTATATCTTGCAGGAATTTTTCATGATCTTGGAAAAGGCAAAGGTGGAGATCATTCTGAGATAGGGGAAAAGATAGTTGAGAGATTCTGCAAAAGATTGAATTTTTCCATTCATGATACCGAGCTATTATGTTGGCTTGTAAAAAACCATCTCATAATGTCATCCATATCACAAAAAACTGATGTGCATGATCCAGAAACAATCATCAATTTTACTAAAAATGTAAATACCATCGAAAAACTGAATTATATCTATATGCTAACCATCAATGACATAAGAGGCACAAATCCAACCCTATGGAACTCATGGAAGCATGATTTGTTAAAGCAACTTTTCATGTCATCCAGGAGAAAGTTGAATCTTGAGGAAGCGCAATCCAATCAATCAATTGTTAATGAAAGAAAAGTTGCATCAGCAAATGCAATCAATCAAGGACATGATTTATTGAATGAAGTATGGGGTCAGTTACCTGATGCGTATTTTTCTAAGTATCAACTGGCGCAACTTTCCAACCAAGCAAAGACTGTGGCTGCATCCAAAGGAAAAACATCTGTGTTTGTAAACACCAGAAAAAATCTTATTGAGATATTTATCTTTACACCCAATCAAGCCGGATTATTTCTAAAAACTGTTCGAAGCTTTGAACAACTCTCACTCGAAACCATTGATTCAGATATTCATACGACTAAGGATGGGAAATATGCAATGAATACTTTTATTTGTAAGCATAAAATCCTTGGAGGTAATTTAATCCAAAGGGATATTCAAAACATTGAACTAAAAATCATTAACGCAATATCTTCTGAGAATTTTAAAGTAACTGCTAAATCAAAAGCAGCATATAAAAAAGTCTTCGAATACCCTACCAGAGTAAATGTTTCTCCTTCAAAAAAAAGAGATGCTAGTTTGGTTACTATAGAAACCTTAGATCAACCAAATTTACTCTCCAAAGTTGCGAACATATTTTTAGATCACGGTATCAGCATTGACTCTGCAAGAATTACAACTCTAGGAGAAAAGGTGGAGGATAATTTCACTGTAATTGATGAGAAAACTAAATTATGCATTTCTCAAAACAAAACTAATCAGTTGCAAAAGAAGCTAAAGAACCTTTAAGCTCTGCAATTAACATTAAGACTGCCTATAATAAGCATATGAATAACTTCCCATTAATTGGCCTTGGTATTGCTACCAAAGGCACCTCTGGCAATATATTGGATGCCTTTTATCCGTGCATTAGCTTTAAAAACGGTGAAGATGAAATCAGCCTCATGTATGAGAAGTGGGATGCCTTGTTGAGTGAAGATGTGACTGAAATAAAAGATGTTGCTCAGCTCGATCTGCAAGATGAAAGTTTAAAAACAGCCATAGATAATCTTGATAAAAATAAAACTTTGGTCTTATGCCGAATTTTAGATAACCGCCCTATTGAAAGCATTGAAGAAGCATATTTAAAGCTGCATCTAATTTCATATAAGCACTTTTTACCCAATTCATTAAATCTTGATAACCTTTTCGATTCTCTTATAAATGTAGCCTGGACTAACCAGGGACCAGTAGAACTAGATGAGATTGAAGAAAAAATTCTTTCTGCAAAAATAAATAATCAGCCGCTTGAAATTAAATCAATCGATAAATTTCCTTGCTTGACGGACTATATTATTCCTCCAGGAGTTCGTATCGCAGATGCAAGCAGAGTCAGGCTTGGAGCATACTTAAGTGAAGGAACAACAGTCATGCATGAAGGTTTTGTAAATTTCAATGCAGGGACACTTGGTTCAGCAATGATAGAAGGAAGAATCTCTGCGGGGGTTGTAGTTGGCAAAAACTCAGATTTGGGAGGTGGCTGCAGCACAATGGGAACACTCTCAGGGGGTAACAATGTAAAAATATCCATTGGTGAAAATTGTCTCCTTGGAGCAAATTCTGGATTAGGCATTCCAATAGGTGACAATTGCATTGTTGAAGCAGGCCTCTATTTAACGGGTGGATCAAAAATTACAACTTATAATTCTGCTAACGAGGGTGGGTCAATTGTTAAGGCATCAGAGCTTGCAGGACAAGATAATTTATTATTTATTAGAAACTCTCAAAGTGGAGCTATTGAAGCAAGAATTAACTCTAAATCCGTAGCATTAAACCAAACTCTTCATAAAAACTAAAAATATATGTCTGCTCTAGAGCTCGCTCAATCACTCATTAAAATAAAATCTATCTCTCCAAAAGATGGGGGTTGTTTTGAACTTATAGAAGCAGAATTAAGTCCCTTAGGCTTTCAAATAGAGAGAATTCCAGAGTTAAATTGTGAGACGCTATTAGCAAAGTACGGCGATTCAGGAAAAGTGTTTTGCTATCTTGGGCATACTGATGTTGTGCCCTCTGGTCCAGAGGAAGAATGGACATCGCATCCCTTTGAAGCAAATATTATTGATGGAGAATTAATAGGAAGAGGAGCAGCGGATATGAAAGGCAGTGTTGCCGTTTTTATCCAATCAATAAAAAATTTTTTAGTTGATAATCCAAAGCCTAATTTTCAAATATGGGTTATGTTAACTAGCAATGAAGAAGGTGAGCCAACTGATGGAAAAATCAATACCCTGATAGATTCTCTTTCCAGACAAAATCAATTTATTGACTATTGCTTGGTTGGTGAAGCGAGCTCATCTGACATGGTTGGGGATGTATTGAGGGTTGGTCGACGAGGATCTTTAAGCGGTAAGCTGAAGCTGATAGGCAAACAAGGTCACGTTGCGTATCCGCATAAGGTTATTAGTCCTATTTTGGAAGTTGGGCCAATAATTGCCGAGCTGAATCAAATTATTTGGGATGAAGGCAATGAGTATTTTGATCCAACATCCTTTCAAATTTCAAATATTGAATCTGGAACAGGGGCTACAAATGTAGTGCCGGGACATTTAAACATGCTCTTTAATTTTAGATTTTCTCCAGAATCTACCCAAGAATCTCTTAAAGAAAGATTTATTCAAATTTTAGAAAAATCAAAATGCACTTTTGAAATAGACTGGACTTTAAATGCGCAGCCCTATTTAACGCAAAAAACTGAAATGCTATCTATTGTTCAAAAAGCCTTATGCAAAATTAATGGTCAGGAAGCTAGAATCGATAATGGAGGTGGCACATCTGATGGAAGATGGGTTGCACCATCAGGATCTGAAGTAATTGAGCTCGGACCAAGAAATCAGACCATTCATCAAATAGATGAAAAAATTTCATTAAAAGACCTAGAGCAATTACAAGAGATTTACCAACAAATACTTGTTGAAACAAACAATCAGCTGAGCTTATAACAACTAATCTTTTGCAGTTTTTATAACAAAAGATAAAGCAATTAATGCCACTGCAATTACTAGATAATACTGAATCATAAATTCAAAGACTGGTGAAATGGTTTCAAGCCCACCGTCTAGGGCCTCCCCTCCAAGCAATCCTGCAAGAACGCCTCCAATTGCACTAGCTAAGAACCACAAACCAAACATCTGCCCCATGTATCGCTTGGGACCATAGCGAGAAAAAGCCGATAAACCTATTGGAGATAAAGCTAACTCACCCCATGTTTGAAAAAGATAAGTCAGCAAGAGCCATTGCATGCCAACTGGAGAGGATTCAATTGCTAAATTAACTGCAATAATCATTACAAAGAAGCTTAATGCCATGAATAAAAGTCCAATAGCAAATTTAAATGGTAAAGATGGATCTAAATTTTTTCGGGCTAACTGAGCCCAGATTCCAGCAAAGATTGGAGCAAACAAAACAACAATTATTGGATTAGCAAACTGAAGCCATCCAACTGGAATCTTGTATCCAGCAACTGATAAATCTGTATAGTCTCTTGCAAAAATATTTAATGAGCCTGCGGATTGATCAAAACCTGACCAAAAAGCAGCAGCACCTATAAAGAGTAAAAATAAAAGAATTAAATTTTTTCTTTCAGAAGCATTCAACCCTGCAAAGAGAAATAAATAAATAAAATATAAACCAGCAACTATTGTAAGAAAGTAAGCAAACTGCTCAGCAAAAAATCTAGGATCAATAACAATAAAACCAAAAAGGCCAGCGCCTATAACCAAGAACATGGCCACAAGAGATACTTTTAAGTAATTTGTAAATTTTTTGCGTTTTTCATCTGGCATTTCATTAGGGTGCATTCCAGCATCTCCCAATAAATGTCTATGCTTGATATATTGAATTACGCCAAAAGTCATTCCTATTCCTGCAGCACCAAAACCCCAATGCCAGCCAATCTTCTCGCCCAAGTATGAACAAATTAAAAATCCTAAAGTTGAGCCTATATTGATAGACATATAAAAAATCGTATAACCTGAATCCCTTCGATCATCTTGACCATCGTATAGCTGACCGACAATGGTAGAAATATTTCCTTTAAGAAGACCAGTACCCAGTACAACAAAAATTAACCCTAAGAAAAAAGTCTGCTCAATAGGAATGGCTAAAGTAAAATGGCCTAAAGCAATTATTAAAGCTCCTATTAATACCGCTTTCTGATGTCCCAAAATATTATCTGCAATCCAGCCTCCTGGAACAACCATGAAATAAACCATCCCAGAATAAATACCGTAAATTGCCTGGGATTCAACTTGAGACCAACCCAAGCCAGGATTGAAGCCAGTAACAGCACCTGTCATATATAAAACCAACAAGGCACGCATTCCATAATAGGACATGCGCTCCCACATCTCAGTTAAAAAAAGTGTTCTTAATCCAATAGGATGCCCAAAAAAAGTATTACTTGTGTTCATATTATTTGAGTTATGATTTAAGAGAATACTATATCAAACTAATGGATAAATCACCTTACGTAGGGCCCTTTCTTAGAATCATAGCTTCAGTCTATGACTTCTTTTTACTGCTTGGAGTCTGGTTTCTAGTTGGCTCTTTAGCGCTTTGGTTAAATGGTGGTGAAATCTTGCATCCGGTCATAGGAAGTTTGCTGGTCTTCATAAGCGGGTGGCTATTCTTTGCATTTTTCTGGATCAAGAATGGTCAAACTCTTGGTATGCAGGTTTGGAAATTTAAAATTGTTAATGCTGATCCAGATTTAGATCGAATTACTCTAAAGCAAACATTTTTAAGGTATTTAGTTAATTGTGGAATGTTAGCTCTTCTAGGCATGCCTCTATTTCTTATTTACGCAGATTCAAAAAAACTTGCAGTAAATGATATTCTTTCAAAAACTAGATTAAAGAAATTTAGCTAGATTCTTTGAAATTTATATGTTCCGATCACAAGTAAAATCATAATTGGCAAAAGATGTGCAATTAATATTGGCCATTGATAAGTCAGGAATGATGCAACACTTAGATCTTTTATTAAGTCATAAATAAGCCCAAGTGAAATGCCTATAATAATTTGTCGACCCACTCCTGCTGAGCGCAAACTATCGAACATCAAACTGCCCGCTAAAAAAATTATTGCAATAATAGAGACTGGCAAAAGAACTCTTGCGTATATTAGTGAATCAATTTTTTGCAAATCCTTATCGAGCTGATAAGTTCTTTTTAAATTAAGCAACGAAGACAAAGAAAAAGTTTCTAAAAGATTATTTGGCAATAAAAATGATGCGGGGAAGTCAAAGTTTTGCTGAGTAGGAGAATCTAAAATTACCAATTGACCCTGATCCAATTTACCCTCTTGAAACGAAGAGGATGAAGCAATTCTTTGCTTATCACCAAACTCTATAACCTGAATTGCCTGAGCCTGGTTATTATCTATGCGTTTGAGGCCAATTAGATTTTTTTCAGATATTTCCCATTGAAATACCTCGGCAGATTCAGTGGGTTGATTAATTGTTTTAGATTTTTTTGCTAAGTCCAAGAATAATGTTTCGTCAAAAAAAATTAATGCCAACGATAATATTACTGGGCCAAGACCTGATACCAAAACAATTTTTAAAGGCGATAATCCCGCTGATCGCAAAAAAACCAAATTGCCCTGCTGATTAAATATTGATAGCGCTATCAATGTTCCTATAAGCATAGAACTCTCAAGATATTGCATACCTTTGTGCAATTGCTCATAAAGCACAACATTAAAGATTGAAAGAAAACTAGTATCATCTGTTAAATTTTCAAGCTCCATGACCAGGGTGACAGAGAAATCAAGAAATAGCATCACTATCCAGACCAGTGCTGAAATTAGAAAAGTTTTTTTGATGAGGTGTCTGGAATAGGTATTAAGAATACTTTTCATCACGAGCTTAACCAGGCCAATAAAAGAAAAATTAAAAAGATAATTGAAATAGTTTTCATTCTTGAATTAGAAAAAAAACTTTTTGATGAGACTCTTCCATCAAACCAGAAAAACATAGCTCCAAAAGATAAAAATGCTAAATGTACAGGCCATAGGAAGTAATAGTAGAAATTTGAGTTATCTGAATAACTTTCCCTAAATGCAACCAAAACACTTAAATAAAAAATATAAATTAATACCCCCGTAACAAGACTGCCTTCCCTCCCAGATCTGGGGTTTTCTTTTCCAAAAACAAAACTCAAAAACAGCAATGCTACAAGCATAGTTGGAATGCTTGCATTCCATTGGCTCTCAATAAAATTAGATTTATTTTTATAGTCGAGCAATTTTGAAAGAGTGAATGGTTTGCTTGATGTCTGGCCAACTCCAATTGAATGGGTTAACTCATTGAAAGAGGCATCTATTTTGTTAGCACTGTTTAAGTCTGGATAAATAGATCCATTCTTAAAATTTAAAATCATGTTATTGTCCTGATTTGATATCTCAAGCTGTTCTGCCTTAATAATTGATAAAGAAGGATCGTCTTGGACAAAAAATGTTACTCCATTCATTCGTTTACCATCGGAAGAATCAAAATAAAGATAGCTCCCAGCATCATCAAGATCGATCAATAATTTAGGTTGCAACATTTCAAGCTTATCTTCATACGATTGCTCAGCTATCAAGCTTTTAGAGAGAGACTTACCATATGGAGCCAAATAAACACTTATCAGTGAGCAAGAAATTAAAGTAATAAAAAAAAATGGTGCTATGTGTTTAATTAGTCTCAGGCGGGACACCCCAGCAGAGAAATAGGCGTAGATTCCATTCGATTGATAAAGCTCAGATACAACCAACAATAGGCTTAAAAAAAATGCAAAAGGTATGAGCAGTGCTAAAAAATCAGGCAATCTGAGAAAAATAACAGAAAAAATGATATCCGGATTTAAACTACCTGCTGCGGCTTGTTCAAAATAACCAACAAGCCTAGAAGAAAAAATTAATGCGGTCAGGATAAATAATATTGCAGCAAAACCCTTAAAAATTTGAGAATTTAAATGAATTGCAAGAATATTCTTTTTATACATGCCTTTAGCGATCTTGATGCATTACAATAAATATCTTATCAGTAATTTTTATCAGGAGTATGGTTTATGGCTTACAAAGTCTTATCAAGTCTAACAGCAAATAATATTAATTCTGCAGATCTTTTAAAAGTTAAAACAGATCTCTTAATTATTGCGGTTAATAAAAAAACGTCTGCAGCAGCTGAGCTCAAAGGGCTTCAATCAATAACGCAATCATTGGTCCAAGAATCAATTAAAGAAATTAACAGTGGGTCAAGAAAATCTATTTTCCTCCCTGCTCCTGCTAAGGTTGCAGCTAAAAATATTCTTCTAATTAAAGAACCAGACGCAAAGGCAGCTAGTTTTTTGGTACTGCGTTACTATGAAGAGATCGTCGGCTTAGTCAAATCAGCCAAGGCAAAAGATTTTACATATCTGATGAGCTCAACTACCTCAAAAGATTTTGATGTAGTCTGGGCTGCTGAAGTCGCAGCTAGAACATTTGAGTCAGCAGCCTATACTTTTAATGCAACAAAAAATAAGACTGTAAAACCTGTTACAGTCAAGAAAGGTGCTTTCTTGTTTGCTGGCCTCACTCCAGCAAAACTTCGATCAGTTAAGGCTGCAGTCAAACTTGGTCATGCTGTTGGCGAAGGAATGAATGCTACAAAGCATCTTGGTGATTTGCCTGCAAATCATTGCACGCCAAGGATTATTGAGCGAAAGACTAAAGCGCTTAAAAAAGATTTTCCTAGCTTGAAAATTTCAAGTTTAAATGAAAAAGATCTTGCAAGATTAAAAATGGGATCTTACCTTTCTGTTGCAAAAGGCAGCGATGAGCCGCCAAGAATGATGACCATCGAATACAAAGGTGGTGCAAAAGATAAGCAGCCAATCGTACTAGTTGGCAAAGGTATTACTTTTGATACTGGTGGAATCTCAATTAAACCTAGCCCTGCCATGGATGAAATGAAATGGGATATGTGTGGAGCTGCATCTGTGTTTGGAATTATGCAAACACTCGCAAGATTAAAAGCAAAGGTAAATGTTGTAGGTTTGTTAGTATGCGCTGAGAATATGCCATCTGCCCGTGCTACTAAACCTGGTGATGTGGTTACTTCTATGTCAGGTCAAACCATTGAGATTTTAAATACTGATGCTGAGGGTAGATTGGTACTATGTGATGCATTAACTTACTCAAAGAAATTTAAGCCTAGTCACGTAATTGATATGGCAACTTTAACCGGTGCTGTGGTTGTTGCCCTTGGTAGCCCAGCTACTGGTGTTATGGCCAATAACCAACCTCTTGCTGACAAGATTCTAGCAGCTGGAGAAAAATCTGGTGACAGAGCTTGGCAACTGCCCCTTTGGGAAGAATACGCGCATTGCACTAAAACAAACTTTGCGGACCTTGCAAACATTGGTGGTGGAAGAGAGGCTGGAACCATTCATGCTGCCTCTTTCTTATCCAACTTTACACAAGATTTTAAATGGGCTCACATGGATATTGCAGCAAGTGCCTGGAATGGTGGCGCCAAAAAAGGAGGCACTGGCAGACCAGTTCCACTGTTAGCTGAATTAATTTTAAATGGAAATTTATAAGACTTTTTCAGATCTTTGTAGGTAATGGATAAGAAGCCATATGACCCATCTGAGATAGAGCAAAAACTCTATCAAGAATGGGAAGATTCCGGTCTGTTTGAACCAGGCGATGGATCGGAGTCTTATTCAATAGCCATTCCTCCACCAAATGTAACCGGAACATTGCACATGGGGCATGGGTTTCAAAATGCCATCATGGATTGCTTAATTCGATATTATCGCATGTCTGGTAAAAACACCTTATGGCAAGTTGGAACAGATCATGCTGGCATCGCCACTGAAATGGTTGTCGAACGACGGTTAAATGCTGAGGGCAAATCAAAGGATGACATTGGTAGGGAATCTTTTGAAAAAGAAGTATGGAATTGGAAGAAATACTCCGGCAATAAAATTACCTCACAACTTAGACGCTTGGGCTCAAGCTTAGATTGGAGCTCTGAAAGGTTCACGCTAGATGATGAATATCAGCATGCAGTTTTAAATGCATTTATACAATTATTTGAAGAAGGCCTTATTTATCAGGGTAAACGCTTGGTTAATTGGGACCCAGTTCTTGAAACCTCTCTTTCAGATCTTGAGGTAATTAATAAAGAATTAAAGATTAAAATTTGGGAAATACGGTACCAGCTTGAAGGAGCGGATGAGTTCGTAACCGTTGCCACCACTAGACCAGAAACACTACTTGGCGATATGGCGTTAGCTGTTAATCCATCGGACAAGAGGTTTGCTCATTTAATTGGCAAGAATGCTTCAATCCCCTTATGCGACAGACTTATCCCTATTGTTGCAGATGACTATGTAGACCCAGAATTTGGAACGGGGGTAGTTAAGATAACTCCTGGTCATGACTTTAATGATTATGAGTTAGGCAAAAGACATGGGCTTCATATGGATGATGCCTTGCAATGTCATTCGGGTGATGAGGCTGCTTTTGCACCTATTTCCATTCTCAATAAAAAAGTTGAAATCATTGGCGTTGCTCCAAAAAAATTCCATGGCATGGATAGGTTTGAGGCTCGAAAATCTATATTAAAAGATTTAGATAAAGAAGAACTGCTCGTATCTGAAGAGGAATATGAAAGCACCCTTCCCTATGGAGATAGATCAGATCAAATTCTTGAACCGCTCTTAACAGATCAATGGTATGTGGATGCTAAAACTTTAGCTAAACCTGCCATCGAAGCAGTGAAGTCTAAAGAAATACAATTTGTGCCTGCTAATTGGGAAAAAACTTATTTTCAATGGATGGATAATATTCAAGATTGGTGTATCAGCAGGCAGTTATGGTGGGGACATAGAATTCCGATTTGGTACGATGAATCAAATCAACCATACGCAGGGTTATCTGAGAATGATGTAAGAAAAAAGCATAATCTTACAGGTGAACTGCGACAAGAAGAGGATGTGCTAGATACCTGGTTTTCATCCAGTCTTTGGACATTCGCCACCATGGGATGGCCTGAAGAAAATCAAAAATTAAAACTCTTTCATCCAACCACAACCTTGGTAACTGGTTTTGATATTATCTTTTTTTGGGTAGCAAGAATGATCATGATGACTAAGCATTTCATGAAAGAAGTTCCATTCAAAGAGGTTTACATCACTGGCCTGATTAAAGATGAAAATGGGCAAAAAATGTCTAAGTCAAAAGGCAATATCCTTGATCCAATTGATCTAATTGATGGGGTTTCTTTGGAGGACCTCCTAGCAAAAAGGACTGAAGGCATGATGCAGCCACAGCTTAAAGAAAAGATTATTAAACAAACAAAAAAACAGTTCCCCGATGGCATCGAAAGTTATGGTACCGATGCATTGCGATACACCTTCTACTCACTAGCCTCTCCGGGCAGAGATATTAATTTTGATATTGGCAGAATCAAAGGCTATAGAAATTTTTGTAATAAAATTTGGAATGCTTTTAGATTTATTGAAATGCAGGCCACCAATCATAATTATCAATCTGGTGATATCTCAGAAGATATCTTATCTGGATGGATAGGATCAAAAATTCAACAAACTGCTGAAAATTGCCACACTCACATTAAAAACTATCGATTTGATCTGGCCTCAGCAGAAATCTATGAATTAGTCTGGTCTCATTTCTGTGATTGGTATATAGAATTTAGCAAAGTAGCAATTCAAAAATCTGAGGACCATGATCAAACCAATGATTTAATAGGAAATTTAATTACAAACTTCTATGGCATCCTTGAATTACTGCATCCTTTCATGCCATTTATTACCGAGGAGCTTTCTTCTAAATTAGCTGAGCTGGCAAACGCAGAAAAATCAGGCTTTTTGGTTGAAAGTGGCTTTGCTCATGCAAGAACAACCAACAATAATACAGAAAAGCAAATAGATGAAATCATTAATATTATTTCTGCGCTAAGAGTTATAAGAGCAGAAAATCAAAATATTAAAAACGAGAATCTGCACCTTATTATTTCGACCGATCTCAGCTCTGAAATACAAACAGTTATTCATGAAAATGAAGCCGTGATTGCTGGTATTGCAAAATTAGATGAAATTGAATTTACCGACAATGTCCCAGCTGAATCAATTGAAAAAACAATGAGTGGATATAAATTAATTATTCCATTGGAGGGGTTGATTGATCCTGAAGAAGAAATGGCACGGCTTCAAAAGGAGCTCGAGAGTGTCGAGAATGATATTAAGATTATTACCTCTAAACTAGCCAACAAAAAATTTGTTGAGAAGGCTCCAGCTGCAGTTGTGGATAAAGAAAAAGCAAAAATTGCGGACGCTGAAAACAAAAAAGCAATGTTAGAAAAAAGTATTGTTAAGCTTCAGCCTTAGCCTGAGTTAATAGAAAATCACGGATAGCTTTCCCAACCAATGAAGGTTCAGCGTAAGTAATATCATGCTTGCCTCCCTCCAAAACCAATAACTCGGATTGCGGAATGTGAAGCATGAGCTCTTCACTGCCTTTAAATGGAACAACGCCATCATCAGTGCCCCAAATAGTAAGAGTTGGCTTATTTAAATTTCCAACCTCAGCAAACATTTCTTGCGTACTAAATAAATTGAAATTGCGGGCAGTTGATAGCAAGGCATGGATAAAACCTTTATATTGCATCTGTATCCCGGCTTTCTTAATAAAATCTTTTTTGGATAAAGCCAATGGATCATTCCTAGGCGGCTCATCGTTTTCTTCATTACCTTGAAAGACCAGTCTAGAGCCAAAAACATTTAAAAACCATTCACCAATTAAAGGTTTCATGATCCACCAATCCTTGGTTGGATTTTCAAGCATAAAACCTGCTGGAGCAATCAAAGACATGCTTTTAACCATGCCAGGAAATTCATTGGTAAAGTGGCCAACTATCGGTCCACCCATTGAATAACCAACCAAATGCACTTGTTCAGAAATTGCTTGAGAATCTAGTAATCCTTTAAGAGATTGAACAAAAACATCCTTGGTGTATTTAATCCTTGGTCTCTCTGAGTATCCTCGGCCATAGTGATCAAATACAAGAACTGAATAACCTGCATCTAATAAAAAGCCTTTCATTCCATCCCAGACAAAATGAGGGGTTGAAAATCCATGAACAAGCACGACTATTTCAGTGTTGGCAGCTTCTTCCTTTGGATAATACCAGCGGTAATATAGATTGCCTTCTTCCAGAGAAGCCCAGCCACCCTCAGTAGGAAGATCTGATGCAGTTAAGGTTTTAAGGTTATATGTTTGGATAAAATATGGAGCCCATAAAAGCAAGAGAATAATCAATAAAGCAGTAAAGATTTTTTTCATAAATTTCCCTGTGCTGATTTAAAAGCTTTGAGCACAGTTTGTCTTGTTTCTGCTGGATCAATAACAGCGTCAATTTCTAGAAAAGATGCAGCCTCTATTGCCTGACCAACCTCATACATTTTTGCGACAAGCTTATTAAATAGTTCTTTACGCTCATCAAGATCTTCAATACTCTCTAGTTCTTTTTTATATCCCAGTTTTACAGCACCTTCAATGCCCATGCCGCCAAATTCTCCTGTCGGCCAAGCTGCGGTGTATACAGGATTATGCAAACTTCCTCCAACTAAAGCTTGTGCTCCTAATCCATATCCTTTTCGAAGAAAGATAGCCACAAGCGGAACGTCAATGTTTGCTCCTTGCTTAAATAGCGATGCCATTCTTCTGACGGCTCCACCTTCTTCACTTGCTGGACCAACCATAAATCCAGGTGTATCAGCAAGAACAAGAATTGAAAGGCCATGATCATTACAAACAGATATAAACTCAGCAGCTTTTTCAGCAGACTCAGAGTCTATTGCGCCTCCAAGTTTTTGACAATCACTTGCAAGAAGAGCAAAAGGTTTGCCCTCTATTCTAATGAAACCTGTGGCAATGCTTTGACCATAATTTTTTTTCAGTTCCAAAAAACTGCCCTCATCGGCTATCGTATTAATAATGTCTCTAACCTCATAGGTGTAACGTCTATCCTCAGGCATGATATTACGAAGAATTTCCTGATCACAAACAGAGAACTCACTGACAGAGCCCTGAAAATATGAAAGGAGTTTTTTTGCAATCAAAGTTGCCTCCTCTTCATTGTCAGCGATATAGTCTACGACTCCATTCTGCTCATGCACTGAAACAGGCCCTATGTCAGTTGGCTCAAATACTCCCAGCCCACCCCCTTCTATCATGGCTGGACCAGCCATGCCAATCCATGAAGTTTTAGTTGCAATCC
>CAYVYQ010000013.1:0-23609 GCA_964455855.1 uncultured Gammaproteobacteria bacterium | reverse complement strand
CTTGCTTACCCTCAGTCCAAAAAATATTTAAAGGAAGATTTAGCATGTAAGCTAATTCTATTAATTCTTTAGAGTATTTCTGGTTGAGATTAAGAGTCAGAGTATATTCTTTCTTAGATAAAATTTTTTGATAATTTCTTTTTAATGCCTTTATATTTTTTAATTGATCTTGGTCTAACTTTTGACTATCAATGACTTTCTGTATTTTTTCTAAGTCATCAACAAAGTAACTTTGATAGTCATAAATATCTTCAAATTTTTTTTGACCATTCTCTTTAAGAACTCCATTTGAATTTGGGATTGAAATCTTAGATGTTGTTGAGCAAGATGCTAAGATAATTAATGTTAAAAAATACTGTAAATATATACTCTTTCTAAAAATCATTTACTTAAATTCATGCTATATATAATTTGTACTCCCATTGGTAATTTAAATGATTTTTCATTGAGGTCAATTAATACTTTAAAGCAAGTAGATAATATTTTTGCAGAAGATACCAGGGTTGCGGCAAAACTTTTGCAGCATTTTGATATTCAAAAAAAAACCAAACCATTTCATGAGCATAACGAGAATGAGGCAAGTGAAGAAATCACAGAATTACTTAAAAGCGGGAAGACTATTGCCTTGTTATCTGATGCAGGGGCGCCATTGATATCTGATCCAGGCTATCCATTGATTCAAAACTGTATAAAAGAGGATCTTTCTTTTACAGTTCTTCCAGGTGCTTCTGCTCTTATAAATGCCCTAATTCTCTCAGGTTTACCTTCAGATCAATTTTCTTTTTTTGGGTTTTTACCAAAGCAGCATGAGGCGAAAAGAAAAATTGCAATAAAGCTACAAAATTCTAATTCGACTAATATTTTTTTTGAATCTGCCAGGAGGATAGTCAAAACTATGTCAATTTTTTCTGAGGTCCTTAACCCAGATACTCAGGTAGCAATTTGTCGAGAGATGACCAAAGAATATGAATCAATCTATAGAGGAACCATAAAAGAAATGACGGCCCGTATTAAGAGCGATGAGATTCCATTGCTGGGAGAGTTTGTTATTGTTATTTACTCCGGTTTATCTCTTGGTGAAGGACTTGATTTAGATGAAAATTTTTGTCTACCATTTCTAGATTACTTGTCTCCAACAGAGGCCTCAAAACTAATCGCTAAAATTACTTCTTTCTCAAAGCAAGAAGTATATAAATTTCTTTTAAGGATTTCTAAATAGCACTAAAAGGTATTAAAATGCATTTGAGTTGATCGGATGACCGCTAGCAATTTGTTAGAGGAAAGTCCGGACTTCATAGAGTAGAGTGCCAGGTAATTCCTGGGGGGCGTGAGTCCACGGCAAGTGCAACAGAAATTATACCGCCAAGAAATTGGTAAGGGTGAAATGGCAGGGTAAGAGCCTACCGCGTATTTGGTAACAAATACGGCAATGTAAACCCCACTTTGAAGCAAAACCAAATAGGAATCCGATTAGGTTACTCGCCTAGGATTCGGGTAGGTTGCTTGAGCAATATGGTGACATACTGCCTAGATAGATGGTCATTTAATACAGAATCCGGCTTATAGATCAACTCATCTAATTTTTTTAAAAAAAAGTGTGTAAAAGTGTGTTAAATGTAGTATAAAGTGTGTAGATATTAATTTTTTACATACATTATGTTTGGTTTTACAACAATTTCGATAGATGCAAAGGGAAGGTTAGCTATCCCTGCAAAATACCGAGATCAACTTCTTTCTCAAAATGAAGAAAGTATTGTTGTTACAAGAGACCCCCAATATCCATCATTAAAAATTTATCCAGGTTCAATTTGGAATACCATATCTAACGAGCTTCAGTCATTGCAAGGCCTTGATCCTATTGTAAGAAACTTACAATGGACAATTCTAGGAAATGCTAGCGTGAGCTCATTTGATCCCAAAGGGAGAATGTTAATCCTCTTACCTTCCGAGCTTCGTGAATATGCAGAAATTAAAACAGCAGAAAAAGTATCTTTAATAGGGATGGGGAATAAATTTGAAGTCTGGAATGACAAAAACTGGGAAATGAGGCAAACAGGCGGTGCTCTATCTACTGAAATTTTAGAAGTTGTATTGCCAGAACGGTTAAAAACAATATCTTTTTAAAGGGGTAAGAAAATGAATTGGGAAATAATTGAAGAAAACGCAGGACTAGCCAAGATCAAAGTTATTGGTGTGGGTGGTGCAGGTGGAAATGCAGTTATTCATATGATTAATCATGAAATTCAGGGAGCCGAATTTATTTGCGCAAATACTGATTCTCAAGCATTAGATAGGGCAAAGGGCTCAACTATTTTAAAGCTTGGTGATAATGTCACTAGAGGCTTGGGAGCTGGAGCAGATCCCCAGGTAGGAAAGGCAGCAGCAGAAAGAGATAGAGCTGCAATCGAGGAGCTATTATCCGGAGCGGATATGATCTTCATCACTGCAGGAATGGGAGGTGGCACAGGAACTGGTGCTGCCCCAGTCATTGCTGAAATTGCCAAGGAACTCGGAGCATTAACAGTAGCAGTAGTAACTAAACCATTTAATTTTGAAGGGCATAAAAGGAAAGCTGCAGCGGAGCAAGGAATAGCAGAGCTAGTTGAGGAAGTTGATAGCTTGATCACTATACCCAATCAAAAATTAATGGATATATTAGGCAGAAAGACATCTATGGAAGAAGCCTTCGCTAAGGCAGATGATATCTTAAAAGGAGCGGTTCAAGGTATTTCTGACATTATCATGAAGCCGGGATATATTAATGTTGACTTTGCTGATGTAAAAACAGTTATGTCAGAAAAAGGTATTGCTATGATGGGCACAGGTCAATCAAGTGCTGATGAGAGAGGAATTGATGCAGCCAATCAAGCTGTAAGTTCAGAGTTACTAGAAGATATCGAACTAAAAGATGCTAGAGGGATTTTGGTAAATATCACCGCAAAATCGCCCACAATGGCTGATTTTGATGAGGTTGATTCAGTAATCAGAGACTTTACTGCTGATGATGCAACGATTATTTATGGAACCGTAATGGAAGATTCAATGGATGAAGAAGAGCTTTTAGTCACAGTTGTGGCAACAGGTGTCAATCAAAAAACAGCAACTTTAGCAGTTGATAATTCAAGAAGAGCTACAGTGCAACTTAATCCAGTTGGATTAGATACTCCCCCAATAGATCAATCAGTCAAGTCAGGTGGCACATCGTCTGCAGAGGATATAGATTTCCTTGATGTGCCAACCTTCATGAGAAAGCAAGTAGACTAAATCTATGCTTCATGTTCCAGTTCTGCTGGAAGAATCATTAGGTTTCTTGCTCCATGATTTATCTGGAACATACTTAGATCTCACCTTCGGAAGAGGAAGCCACTCTCAGGAACTTTTAAACAGAATATCTCCCCAAGGAAGACTTTATGCTGTTGATAGAGATCTAGAAGCAGTTTCATTTGGAAAAGAAAATATAACAGACTCACGTTTTAGCATTTATCACTCAAATTATTCTGAAATTGATTCATTGTTTCCTCGACAGAAATTTGATGGGATATTATTGGATCTCGGAACTTGCTCAACTCATTTAGATAATCCAAAAAGAGGTTTTAGCTTTCAAAGCGATGGTCCTTTGGATATGCGAATGGATACATCTGCCGGTTTTAGCGCAGCTGAGTGGCTAAATAGCGCGACTGAAAAAGAGATCAGCGATATCTTATATCAATATAGCGATGAGAGAGCATCCAGAAAAATTGCCAGAGCGATAGTGGAGTTTAGAGTAACGAAACCTATTCAAACTACAATTGAGCTGACAAGAGTAATCGAAACCGTGCTCAAAAGAACTGGTAAAACTCACCCTGCTACAAAGTCATTTCAAGCAATAAGAATCCATGTAAATCAAGAGCTTCATCATTTAAGAATAGCGCTTTCGAAGCTCCATAATATTCTTGAAGAGGGTGGGGTTGTTGTAATTATTTCATTTCATTCTCTGGAGGATAGAATTGTAAAAAATTTTTTTAAACCTGAAATTGAACAACTGCCAAAAGATATTCCAATTAATACTTCAGTAAAAGAAACTTATCGATGTATCAAAAAGAAAATAAAACCATCCACTCATGAGATCAAAATGAATCCTCGTTCAAGAAGCGCAGTAATGAGGGTATTTTCAAAGCTATGAAAAAAGATATTTTTGTTTATATTTTATTTATCAATATTTTTATTTTATTTTGCCTGTGTCTGGAGACTATAAAAATTAGATGGCAATTTAGTCAAGAACATGAAAATAATGCTTATCTTCAAGTCGCAAACAATAAATTGACTGAAATAAATTTCAATTTAAAAACGGAATACCATCATCTTAGTTCTCCAGCTAAAGTTGAACGCCATGCCAAGGAAATTTTACATATGGTGGAGATTACGAAAGCAATTAATATAACTTATGAAAAATAACTTTGGTTATAGTTGGCGGGCATATCTAATATATATCTTTTTATTTCTGAGTTTACTAATCTTAGTTTTTAGAATAGTTAGTCTTCAATACATAGAAGGAGACTTCTTAAAATCTAAAGGTGAAAGCATGCTCGAGACCTCTAGGTCAATACCTGCTAGCCGAGGGAGCATACTCGATAGAAATGATTTTCCTCTTGCTGTATCAATCAATCAATATGATTTATATGCTTTAAAGAATTTTTCAGAAGATGATTTTAAGCAATTAAAAGATTTTCTTATTTTAAAAAAAGATTTTCATACGATTAAACAAATTAATAAAAAAACTTTAATATTTTCTAACTTAAATTTTGCTCAATATGAGAGCATTACAAATCTGAAGCTATCTGGTATCGAGATTGAATCATTTCAAAAACGATATTATCCATTAGGGGAACAAATATCTACTTTAGTTGGATTTTCTGGCAAAGATGGATTTGGCTTAGAGGGACTTGAAAATATTTTAGATTCTGAATTGTCCGGTGTGGCTGGGCAAGAAATTATTTACAAAAATGCAAGCAGGAGACCTAAAGTAACCAAAGAAGTCATTCAGGGTTTTGATAAAAAGTTGACTATTGATAGCAGGGTTCAATTTTATGCATATAAACACCTTTCAAGTTTTGTTAAGGCGAATAATGCAAAGGGTGGTAGCGCTATAGTTTTAGACAATATTACTGGAGAAATTCTTGCTATAGCCAGCTATCCCTCATATAACCCTAATAGCGCTCAGAGACAGATTCAAAGGAACAGGGCTCTGGTTGATGCATTTGAACCGGGCTCAATAATAAAACCGCTAGCATTAGCCAAGGGCATTGACATGGGTATACTCTCTACCAATCAGATAGTTGATACCAGTCCAGGATTTATAAATTTAAGTGGCAGAACTGTATCAGATCCAAAAAATTACAAAATGCTAACTGTTAGTGAGATTATTGCAAAATCGAGCCAGGTTGGAGCTTCCAAGTTAGCTTTGCAAGTTGGAATAGATGGGCTTATTTCAGGATACAAAGGGTTTGGCCTTTCAAAACCGCCAAATATATTTTTTCCTGGAGTCGCTTATGGGGTTATTAATTCAAGAAATAATATCTCCGATCATGAAATTGCAAGTATTGGATTTGGGTACAGCATGACCGCATCTTCTTTGCAGCTAGCACAAGCATATTCAGTTTTTGCTAATGAAGGCTATCTAAAAGATTTTAAAATTTTTAAAGATAATGATGAAGGATACAAGCAGCGAGTAATTAGCAAAGATGCTGCCAATGATGTATTAGAGTCTTTAAAGTTGGTTGTTTCAGATGGAACAGGAAACTTAGCAAGATTATCAAATTACGAAGTTGCAGGAAAAACAGGCACATCTCATAAAACTAGCTCTAAGGGTGGTTATGATCAAAGCAAATATATAGCATCCTTTGCAGGAATAGCGCCATTAAAATCTAAGAGACTTACAATTTTTGTAACCATTGATGAGCCAGGATTAAATAATTATTCTGGTGGTAGCGTTGCAGCACCATTATTTGCAGCTATTTCTGATGATGTCTTGAATTATTTAGATGAATAAATTACCTCTTATTAAACCCCTGATTAAAACAAATGTGTTTGACCAATGTTTTATTGCATCAATAACTGATAACTCAAGAGACGTGCATAAAAATTCTTTATTTGTAGCTCGACAGGGAGCGGAATCACATGGAAAAGAATTTATAAAAGAAGCAGTAAAAAAAGGAGCATCCTGCATCATTAGCGACCAAGAACTCAACGAAGAAATAGATATACCAATTTATTGCATGAATAATTTTGAGGATATGGTGGTTGAGCTCCTATTTAGATTTCATGAATTGTCTGAGGATGATTTTATCTTTCATGGTGTCACCGGTACTAATGGAAAAACAACAACTGCATTTATGGCGCATAACATTATGAGGGAGCTTCAAAAACCTTCAGTATATATTGGCACTCTAGGGGCAATTATTGATGACGATCCTATGCAAACCAAAGGCAATACAACTCCTGGAATATTTGAGTTGTTTGAAATTTTGCAAACATGCAAACTTGAACAAAAAACATATGTTTTTCTTGAAATTTCTTCTCATGCTTTAGTGCAAAAAAGGTTATGTAATTTACCCCTTTTACAGACCATCATACTTAATATTCAATCTGATCATCTTGATTACCATAAAACAGAAACAAACTATATTGATGCAAAATTATCTATTGCCAATCTCAATAATCAAAATCCTACAATAGTTTCAATAGATCAAATGCAAGATTTGCTACCTCGTCTATCTGAAGTTCAGAAAGATCAGCTCTCCAAAACACAATTTTTAAGTGCAAAAAATCCCTCTGCTCCGTTTAAGTATTCTTTTGTCTATAACCTTGAGGGACCATCAAGGATTAATTTGGATTTCCCCAGCCTCGCCCTGGAAGCAAGGGTCTCATTATTTCTTAAATTTAATATCGAGAATTATATTTCAGCTATTGCATTAATTTCGGAGCATGTTGATTCAAATAATCTCAACAAAATAAATAGAGCCGCTATTAAAATGCCTCAGGGAAGAGGAGAGATATTAAGATTAAAAGAGGGAAAGATATTAATTGACTATGCTCACGATCAACAAGCTATGCAAAATATTTTATCTGAATTAGGCGATTATTATGATGACATTATTTTAGTTTTTGGTTGTGGCGGAGATCGTGATAAATCAAAAAGACCAAAAATGATGAAAGTGGCTCAAGATTTTTCTAGCAAGATATTTTTTACATCAGATAATAATCGCTATGAATCCTTTTCAGTAATTGCATCTGATGCAATGAATGAAAACGATCAAGCAAATGTTGAAATTTTAGAGGATAGGCAGATGGCGATAACCTCAGCGCTTCGATACTTAACTAAAGAAAATATATTGGTAATATTAGGTAAGGGTCATGAGACTTCAATGGAAATATCAGGAAACAAAGTTCCATTTAATGATAGGGATTGCGTCTTAGAAATTTTAGACAATGAAATTAATTAAAAATACACAAGATTTATTAACTTCACTCAAGCTTGATGGTAAATCAAACTTACCAATCAGAAATTTTCAAATAGATTCTAGAAAAGTAACAAAGAATTCAGTATTTTTTGGTTTGACCGGTTCTAATGAGGACGGAAGTCTTTATGCCGAGGACGCTTTAAACAAAGGTGCATCACTTGCAATTATAAAAGAGAGTAAAATTGTAGATTCTTCAGCGCGGCCATCAAAAATTATTCTAGTAAAAAGTCCTGAAAAGTGTCTTATTGAATCTGCTAAGGTTGCTATGGGAAGATACAAGGGAAACATTATTGGGGTTACTGGCAGTAATGGTAAAACAACCACAAAAAATATTTTAAAGAATTGCATAAAAAGCAGTTATGCAACTTTTCAGAATTATAATAATGAAATTGGTTTGCCACTTTGTGCTTTGGAGTTAGATTCAAAAAATGGTACAGCAATTTTTGAAATGGGAGCAGCGAAATCAGGGGATATAGATCTTTTATCTAAAATAATTAAGCCAAATATCGGCATTATTACTCACATAGGTCATTCACATTTAGATGGGTTGAACTCAGTTAGAGGAGTATTAGAGGTAAAATCAGAGCTCATCCGCAATATAAAAAAAGATGGTGCAGCAATTGTTCCGGATGGTAAATATCTGAATCATTGGAAAAAAATGAGGGACGATATTAATTTTTATACTTTTGGTGAGAAATCCTCAGCATCTTACTTCCCAAGTCAAATTAGGATGACAAAACAAGGCCTATCTTTTTTTATCAAATCTATCCATTTGAAAAAAAGAGTTCCAATAAAAACAAAGCTTGTAGGAATGCATAATGTGTTAAACATTCTTGCTTCATTTGCAGCGATCCATGCTGCTAAGTTAAGCATAGAAGAATTTGTAGACGGTTTGAGAGGCCTTAAAAACCCCTCCCAGCGCTTAGACCTTAAAACGTGGGTAATGCAGTCACAGGTCATCGATGATACTTACAATGCTAATCCAGATTCCATGAGAGCAGCAATAGACGTTTTATGTCAATTTAAAGGTAGAAAGATTGCAATTCTTGGAGATATGGCAGAACTTGGTAGATACAGAAAAAAACTACACATTGATTTGGGGGACTATGCCAAAATACATGGAGTAGATATTTTGCTTGGATATGGAGATTTGATACGACATACAGTATTTGCATTTGGTGATAATGGGTTTTTCTTTAACAATAAAATAGAGTTAATTGATTTCTTAAAAAAAAATCTAGCAGGAAAAGAGAATATTTTATTAAAAGGTTCAAGATCCATGCGGATGGAAGAAGTTTTAGATTTATGGAAATAATATGATCGAATTATTAGGTACATGGTTAATGACATACGATTCCGGTTTCGATGTATTGCGTTATTTAACTGTCAGAACCATCGGAGGAACTCTGACTGCGCTCATGCTTTCCATTTTTCTTGGGCCAGCCTTGATTAGATTCTTAACACATATTCAGTTCTCACAATCAATCAGAGGAGATGGACCCAAATCACATCTTTCAAAATCTGGAACACCTACTATGGGAGGTTTGATTATTATCTCTTCACTAATTATCTCAACATTACTTTGGTCTAATTTTCAGAATCCATACATTTGGATTCTAATTTTTATCACTATCTCTTTTAGCACAATAGGTTTTCTTGATGATTGGTTGAAAATTAAAGAAAAAAATTCAAAAGGCTTGAAGGGAAAATATAAACTCATGTTGCAGTTTATTTTTTCTTTAATTGCTATGTTGTTTATGTTGCAGGTTTCTCCTAGTGGAAATGAACAAATTTTTATTTTACCTTTCAACAAAGAGTATATTTTTATAATTTCACCACTTATTTTCCTGCTTATAAGTATTTTTGTAATTATGGGCTCATCTAATGCTGTTAATCTTACCGATGGCCTCGATGGGTTAGCAATTTTGCCATCTGTCTTGATAGCTGGAGGCCTAGGTCTGATTGCTTACGCATCTGGAAATTTAATTATCTCTAATTACTTATTTATTCCATTTAACCCTCTTAGCGGTGAGTTGATTGTTTTTTGTGGGGCATTAATTGGAGCTGGTATAGGGTTTCTTTGGTATAACACATATCCTGCGCAGATATTTATGGGCGATCTGGGATCTTTAACACTCGGTGGAATTCTTGGCACTCTGGCAGTGTTAGTCAGGCATGAGATAGTTTTTGCAATTATGGCAGGAGTTTTTGTGATGGAAACTTTGAGCGTTATTATTCAAGTAGGCTCATATAAATTAAGGGGTAAGAGAGTTTTTTTAATGGCACCAATTCATCATCATTTTGAATTGAAGGGTTGGGCAGAGCCAAAAGTTATCGTTAGATTTTGGATTATAACTTTTGTACTGGTTTTATTCGCTCTAGCAACGCTGAAGTTAAGATAAATTTCAATGAAATCTCTTATTTTTGGTTATGGGATCACAGGCCAATCTTTTGAAAGATATTTGATAAAAAAAGGCAAAGCTTTTGACATTTACGATGAAAATCTAAAAGGGCCAAATATATATAATCAATTACCTGATCAAGCTACATTAGGTTCTTATGAAATGATTTATTTGAGTCCAGGAATTAATCTAAAGAAGCTATATAAAAAAGGAGAATTTAAAAAAATACCTTATCTAACAGATCTAGATATTTTTTTTCAAGAAGATAGTTCTTTTAAAATTGGAGTTACAGGAACAAACGGAAAAAGTACTTGCTGTTATAAGCTACATCAGCTTTTAGAAGATTCTCAATTGATTGGAAATATTGGTACCCCTGTTTTAGATGGTATAAATTCTTGCTCATATTCTATTATTGAGCTTTCAAGTTTTCAGCTTGAGAAGGTCAAGGATATTAAGCTAGACTTTGGAGTGCTATTAAACATTGCGCCTGACCATATTGATCATCATGGAACTTTTGCAGAGTATACAAATGTAAAAAATAGAATCAAAGAATCAGGAATATCAACAGAAGAATCAAACCCAAAAAAACTCTGGTCAATGATCACTGGAAAAAAGCTAAGTGATGTTCAGGATGTTAAATTGGAAGAATTACCGCATAGACGGCAGCATGTTTTAACACGGAATCAACTAGTATTTATAAATGATTCAAAGGCAACTAATTTAACTGCATTGAAATTTGCGCTTAATAAGATGTCTGGTCCTTACGTATTGATTCTTTGTGGGGACCCAAGCAAAGAGCAATATGATAACTATGAAATTATTGGTCCAACAAAGGTATATATTTTTGGTAAACATGCAGAGGAGATATCAAAAAAAGTATTTCATCCAGAAAAAATATTGTTCCGCAATCAAGGTCTTTCATCGGTAATGAATGACATTTTTAAAGATGAATATCATTGCCAGACTAATATACTTTTTTCACCGGGTCATCCAAGCGGTCAAGATTATAAAAATTTTGAGGAACGTGGAGATCATTTTATTAAATTAGCATTGTGCTCAGATGATTGATCGAGAAAATATATTAATTATCTTTCCATATTTCTGTTTGTTATTCATTGGATTGGTAATGGTTGCTTCATCAAGTGTATACGTTTCAGAAGATCTTTATGGCACTCCCTTTCATTTTGCTTCGAGGCAAGTAATTTTTTTGATTCTGGGTATTTTTGCAACAATAATTGCCTTAAGCATTCCCTCAAACTTATTTCTCACATTGGATTGGCTAATTTTAATTGGTTCATTGCTTTTACTTATTGCTCTTTTTTTTCCTGGGGTGGGTACAGAGGTCAATGGAAGTTTAAGGTGGATCAGAATCGGACCGATAAACATCCAACCCTCTGAAGTTAGCAAGCTTGCTTTAGTTATATATATTTCAGGATATTGTGTTAGAAGACTAAGTGAAATTAATACTTCACTAGGATTTTTTAGACCCTTGATTGTATTAGCTCTTTTTGGGCTATTGATTATGTCTCAACCTGATCTTGGATCAACATTGGTAATTGGAGCTTTAGTAATTGCTGTGCTATTTTTTGCAGGCATTTCATTTTCTCAATTTTTACTATTAATTTTATTAATGGGTGGTTTGGCAGCTATTGCTGTCTATCTAGAGCCATATAGATATATAAGATTTATTTCATTTACTGAACCATTCGACCATTTTTACGGGCCCGGATGGCAGCTATCAAATGCCCTGCTTGGTATTGGCAGAGGTGAGTGGCTAGGTGTGGGTTTGGGTAATGGCCTTCAAAAGAATTTATATCTACCTGAGCCACATACTGATTTTATTTTTGCAGTAATTGTTGAAGAATTTGGACTGATTGGAGGATTGATGGTGATATTTCTTTTTGCTGCAATGATTTTTGGTATTATCAAAACATCCATTAAAGCACTAGAGCTTGGAAAATTATTTCAAGGATTGCTTGCTTTTGGTGCAGGTATTTTAATCGCAATTCAAGTAGTATTTAACATAGGTGTGAATCTTGGAATATTACCGACAAAAGGTTTAACGCTGCCTTTTGTAAGCTATGGGGGAACAAGCTTAATTTTATTTATGTTTTTAATGGGCATGGTACTAAGAATTAATTTTGAAAATAAAACGATAAAGTAATGAAATTTTTAATTTCTGCAGCAGGAACTGGAGGCCATGTTTTTCCGGCATTAGAATTTGGCAAGGAATGTATTAAAAATAATCATGAGGTTATTTGGATTGGAACAAAAACTGGTATAGAAAAAAGAGTTGTTCCTCACAATATAAAACTTTTAACAATTCCAATGAGCGGCTTCAGAGGAAAGAATTTAATTTTAAAAATTATTTCATTAATAGGTCTAATCGCATCAATTTTTAAAAGTATTTTTTACTTGCAAAAAAATAAGATTGATTATGTTGTGTGCTTCGGAGGGTATATCTCATTGCCAGTGGGTTTATCAGCATGGATTTGTAGAAAACCTCTTTTCTTACATGAGCAAAACGCAATCATAGGAACTTCCAATAATGTATTAAAAAAATTCTCAAAAATAATTTTTTTAGGATTTTCAATAAATGAACCATTCACAAAAAAGATGATGCTAGTAGGCAATCCAATAAGGCAATCAAAAGACAGCGCATCAGTCACTCAACAGCATGAATCACCCAGGGTTTATGTGACCGGTGGCAGTCAAGGCTCTGAATTTATCAATAAGAATATACCTAAAGCTTTAAATTCATTAAATATACCATTAGAGGTAAAGCATCAATGTGGAAAAGGGAAATCTCAAGGAGTTAAGGAATTGTATTCAAGTAATATTTCTGTCGAGGTAGAGGAATTCTATAATTCGCCTCATGAGGAAATTTTATGGTCAGATTTTATTATTTCCAGGGCAGGTGCACTTTCTCTCTCAGAGGCTATAAGTTTAAAAAGAGGATCAGTGATTATTCCTTTGCCATCAGCCATAGATAATCATCAGCTCTTAAATGCAATTAATATTGTGGATTTGGATATGGGGTTGATGCATGAAGAGTCAGAATCTTTAGAGTCTCTTTCTAGCAAGCTCGAAAAGGTAATTAAGAATAAACTTTATGAACAATGGTCAAACAAAGAAAGCAATTTAGATCATTTTCAAGCCGCTAGAAGAATGTTAAGTTCAATTTTAAAATTTTAAAAAAAATAGATGCACTCACTAGGATTTCAAAAGTTCAAAAAAATTCACATGATTGGAATTGGTGGATCGGGAATGATTGGAGTGGCCACTATTTTGCAAAAAAGGGGTTTTAAAGTTACAGGTTCAGACCTTGTCATCACAGATGAGCTGAAGGAATTAAAAAAACTTGGTGCCAAAGTGCAAATAGGTCATGAACCAAGGCTTGTTCAAAAAGCAGATTTAGTTGTTGCTTCGTCAGCAATATCCAAGAAAAATCCTGAGCTTTCATATGCCAAGAAATCTGGTTTAACTATTATTCCAAGGGCAGAGATGCTGGGAACTCTGATGAAACCATATCGCAGTATTGCGATTGCTGGAAGTCATGGCAAGACATCTACAACGAGCATCATTGCCAGCATCTTTAATGCAGCTAATTTGAGTCCGACATATGTGGTGGGAGGCCAAGTTCTGAGTGTTGGGAGAAGTTCTAACCTTGGCGATGGTGACTATATAATAGTTGAGGCAGACGAAAGCGATGGATCTTTTTTACATCTTCAACCTGACATTTCTGTAATCACCAACATTGATAACGACCATTTAAGTTTCTATGAATTAAATCAAGAAAAATTAAATCAGTCTTTTGTTAGTTTTGCCGAAAATTTACCTTTTTATGGCTATATTTTGCTTAACTTAGACGATTCAAATATTCGTAAAATCTCAAAAGATATACATAGAAGACAGATAACTTTTGGTTTTCATTCAAAAAATAGATTTCAAATAACTGATGTAAAGTTAGAACATGGCCTTCAAAATTTTCAATTAATAGATCATGCCAATAAAAAACACTATAAATTTTCCACTAATTTAAGTGGCAGACATAATTTATACAATGTTACTGCTGCAATTTGTGTAGCCATTGAAGAGAACATATCGGTAAAGGACATTGCTAAAGGGTTGGCTGGTTTTAGAGGTGTTGGAAGAAGGTTTGAGCTTTCAGAAATTTATTTTTCCAAGCATCCGCATGTGCTGATAGATGATTATGGCCATCATCCTGCTGAAATTTTATCAACTGTTCTTGCTGCTAAAGAAAAATTTCCTCGGCAAAAGATATGCATGATTTTTGAGCCTCATAGATTTACAAGAACACAACAGCTTTTTGATGATTTTAAAAAAGTACTATCTAGGGTAGATTTTCTTCTATTGTTAGATATATATCCAGCAAGTGAAAAACCTATTAAAGGAATCTCTTCTAAAAAACTTGCTTCAGAGATATTCAAAAAAAATAAAAATGTTTATTACATAGGAAAGAAAGATCCTATGAACTGGCTTTATGAAAATCATCAAGAGTTCTCTATTTTGATCACTCAAGGCGCAGGAACAATTTCAAAACTGAATAAGAAGATTAAAAAAAAGTGGCAATAAAAAAAATTAAAGTTTTGTATGGGGGTGAATCTTCTGAGCGTGAAGTTTCTCTTGAGAGTGGAAAATATATATTTCAAGCAGTGAAAGATTTAGGATACGAAGCGCAGCTTATTGACTATCCAAAAAACTTTTCATCTCATCAACTTACAGAAGAAGACTTCATTTTTATTGCACTTCATGGTCAGGATGGTGAATCAGGAGCATTGCAAAAACTTTTACAACAAAAGTGCATTCCATTTTCTGGCAGCCATTATCAGGCTTGCGTAAATACTTGGAATAAGAATACTTGTAAAGTGCTTCTTAAAGATAATAAAATTCCTACTCCAAACTGGATTACCATTCCATCATTGCATGAAATGGAGAAAGATTTAGGAAACCCTTTTTTTAATCAACTTAGACCATTCAAGGAGCTTTTTTTAAAGCCTGCAGAGGATGGATCAAGCATAGATGTATTCAAAATTACCTGTAACAAGGATTTAGAGAATGCTATTTTAGGTTGCGTAGATCCAAGACGAACATTCATTCTGGAGGAAAGCATAGACTTTAAGGAGCTTACTGTTCCAATTTTAAACGGAAAATGTTTACCTGCCGTAGAGATCAAAACCTCTGAATCTTTTTATAACTTCAATGCAAAATACGTGAATGAAGATACTCAACTTACCGAGCTTGTACTTTCAAAAGATGAAAAAAATAAGCTTGAAGAAATTTGCCTTAAGACAGTCGATGTTACTGGTTGTTCAGGTTGGTTAAGGGTTGATCTTATGCGTGACAGAAATAATAATTTTTATGTGCTCGAAGTTAATACTGCTCCTGGAATGACTTCTCATAGTTTATTTCCTAAATCCGCTGAGTCAATTGGGCTCTCATACAATGACCTTGTGCAAGAAATTATCAATGCTAAATAGATTAGGGCCAATATTTTTATTTTTAATGGCTATTTTATTTAGCTGCTCAGGTGATAAAAACCAAAAAATTTTAATAGTATTTGAAAAGCCCCCAACTTTAAAAAAAGCTCAGGAATTAATATTTAATTTATCAATTAACAACTCAAATAAAAATCTATCAAAATTTCTAGATAACCAAAATTGGATTAATTCTTTTTTGATTAAAAAACACGCATTCAAACCACTAGAAATATATATTGATTCAAAAGAACCAAAATATATCTGGCAGGAAAAATTTTATTTAGATGACAATCTAAGTAAGTTTTTATATTTTGGTGAATATCCTGACTTGTTGCAGTTAGATATGCCTATTGAATTTATTGATGAATGGTTAGAAGTTGAAGAGAAAATATATGCTTTAACCTCAGCCTATAACCTTAAAATTTCTTCTATTTCTTATTCTGAAGCAGAAGGGTGGCATTTCAAGAGTAATAGTAATTTGCATATAAAGTTAGGTTCAGATTTATCTTTTAGTGCATTGGAAAAACTAGAATTAACTTTAAAATATATTTTCGAAAAAAACTTAACTCCTAGTATTATTGATTTAAGATACAGAGATGGAGCAGCTTTAAATTATGGCAAATAATGGAACAAAAGATTCTGACTATGTCGTCGGGCTAGATATTGGAACTTCAAAGGTTGTTTGTATTATTGGCAGGTATGTTGATCAACATTCTCTTGAGGTTGTATCGATGGGATCTTATCCATCTAGCGGTCTTAAAAAAGGGGTTGTAGTGAATATTGATGCAACTACAGATGCAATTCAAAAATCTTTAGATCAGGCTCAGGCATCATTTGAAGGAAAAATTAAGAACGTATATGTTGGGATTGCAGGAAATCATATTCGTAGTTTAAATTCTCATGGAATAGTAGGAATAAAAGATAAAGAAGTTGAAGCAAGTGATATAGACAGGGTAATTGAAGCAGCTCAAGCAGTTGCAATACCTTCTGATCAAAGAGTACTTCATGTTCTTCCTCAAGAATATGTGATTGATAATCAAGACTCTATTAGAGAGCCGCTTGGAATGTCTGGTGTTAGATTGGAATCCCATGTTCATTTAGTTACTTGCGCCAATAATGCGATACAGAATATAGAAAAATGTGTTAAACGATGCGGCATTGGTGTTGATGGTTTTGTTTTAGAGCAGCTAGCCAGCTCATATTCTGTTTTATCTGAGGATGAGAAAGAGCTTGGAGTCTGTTTGGTGGACATAGGTGGAGGCACCACCGATATTGCAGTATTTAATTCTGGCTCAATATCATTTACTGGGGTGATTCCTATAGCAGGTGATCAGGTTACTAGTGATATAGCTGTAGCTCTTAGAACTCCTACTGCTCAGGCAGAAGACATTAAACAAAAGCATGGTTGTGCAGCAGCGGAACTTACCCAAGATGGAGAAACCTTAGAAGTAATGAGGGTTGGTGGCAGACCTCCGGAAGACTTATCAAGACGTTCATTGGCTGAAATTATTGAGCCAAGATATGTGGAGCTTTTTGATTTAGTTAAAGCAGAAATTAAGCGAAATGGTTTCGAAAATAAAATCCCGGCCGGAATAGTACTTACAGGGGGTACTTCAAAAATGGAGGGAGCTGTTCCTCTGGCTGAGTCTATATTTCAAACAAGTGTAAGACTAGGTATTCCAGAAAAATTTAATGGAATGGAGTCAGTGCTAAAAAATCCAATATATGCCACTGCTTTAGGTCTAGTAGGCTTTGGTTTTGATCAAATGAAACAGGGCTACACTCTAGAAAATAATAAAAGCTTTTTTGATAGAGCTTTTGGTTTCTTAAAAAATAATTATTGATTGCTAGGAATATTTGGCATAGAATTCACGCTCCTTGGTTTTTTGATGTTCAAAAAATCTACTAACCCATAAGGAAAAATATGAATAATTACGAATTAACTTTAATACTCAACCCCGACTTATCCACTAAGTTTGATGACTTTCAAACAAAGTTTGAAAAAACCTTGAGTGATATAAATTTTAAAATCAACAAGCTTGAAAACATTGGTCGTAGGCAGTTAGCTTACAGCATTCTAAATCACAACAAAGGGCACTATGCTATTTTTCAAATAGAAGGGCCATCAGAATCTGCTATAGAGCTTGAGTCTAAATTAAAATACGATACATCTGTTATACGCCACCTTTTATTAAAGGTTGATTCCCCATCTCTAGAGGATTCATTGTTACTTATAGAATCAAGGGAAGCAAAAAAAGCCCCACAAGAGGAAGAGCAGAGCCAAGAGAAGCCAAAAGTCAATCCAGCAGAACAAAATGAAGTGACAGAACCTGTTGCTAAAGAAGAATCAAAGGATGGTGAATAATGACTGAATCTAATAACAAAAATTTTAGTTACAAGAATGTTGATCTTTTGAAAAGGTACATCACTGAGACAGGGAAAATCATACCTGCGAGAGTTTCAAATATCAGCGCATCGGAACAGAGGAAATTAACAAAAGCAATAAAGATTGCTCGCTTTTTGGCTTTACTTCCATATACAGACTCACATAGATAAATTATGAAAATTATACTTTTAGATAAAATCCAAAAATTAGGTGAAATTGGTGATGTCGTTGAGGTTAGCTCAGGATATGCCAGAAATTTCCTTATTCCTAAGAAGAAAGCTATGTTTGCCTCTGATGAAAACCTAAAGTATGTTGAGAGCAAGAAAGCTGAACTAGCTGCAGCTTCTGCTGATGAGATGGCAAATGCACAGGGTAAAGCTGATGCAGTTTCTGGTGCCAAAGTTGAAATCAAAGTTCCAGTAACTGAAGAGGGCGCACTTTATGGTTCAGTTGGAACCAGAGAAATTTCAGATGCATTTACTGAGGCTGATCATATTGTAGATAAAAGCGTTATTCAATTGCCTGATGGACCTTTAAAAGAGCTTGGTGATTATTCAATTACTCTTTTATTTCATCCAGAAGTTTCATGTGTCGTTGAGGTCTCTGTTCAGCCAGAGTAGTTGTTATCTTAATAATATGATGTAAGAATCATATTTATGTCTAGCAAATCCATAGAAAATACAGAACAAGTTAGAGAGCTTGAAAGAGCTGTCCTGGGCGGACTAATGCTTGAAACAGAAAGATATGATGCTGTTAGTGAAATCATTGAATTTACAGATTTTGAGGGTCAAGATCATCAAAATATTTTTCAGTCTATGGGAGAGCTTGTTAATTCTAATAAACCCCTAGATCCGTTAACAGTTTCGGACCGACTCGACAGTAAAAACCTTTTAACTAGAGCAGGTGGTAAGAATTATTTAATTGATTTAGCATCTACGAGCCCCTCTGCCGCAAATTTAGAAGCCTATGCCGGGATGATCAGGCAGAAGTCTATTTCAAGAAGGCTGATGAAAATCAATTCCGAAATCTCTGAGCTCATTATTAACCCTCAAGGCAAGGATGCCGCTGAATTACTTGATGAGGCGGAAACAAAAATTTTTTCATTAAATGATGAGGCTAGTAGAACATCAACCAATATTCAGAAACTAGACGAACTTATTCCTCAATCAATTGAGAGAATGAATGAAATTGCAAAAAACGGATCTTCTTTGCTTGGAGCATCTACAGGCTACAAGGATCTTGATAGTAAGTTACAGGGCCTTCAAGACGGAGACTTGATAATTATTGCCGCTAGACCAAGTATGGGTAAAACAGCTCTTAGTATGAATATTGTTGAAAATCTTGTTCTTAATAAAGACATTCCTGGTGGGGTATTGGTGTTCAGTCTTGAGATGCCAGCCGAGTCATTAACCACTCGATTACTAGCCAGCAACGCTAAGATTGATCAACAAAAAGTGAGATCAGCCTCAATGAATCAATCCGATCTTAAAAAGTTTATGGAATCATCTTCTAAATTAAAGGATTTGCCACTATACATAGATGATAGCTCAATGCTCTCACCTATGGAGTTACGAGCAAGAGCTCGACGAATTGCGAGACAAGAGCCTAACGGACTGTCATTGATAGTTGTTGATTATCTTCAGTTAATGCAGTTACCTACCTCACAAGAGAATAGAGTAAATCAAATTTCAGAAATTTCTCGATCTTTAAAAATGCTTGCAAAAGAACTTAATGTACCTGTTATTGCATTATCACAGCTTAATCGAGCTGTAGAACAAAGACCCAACAAGAGACCCATTATGGCTGATTTAAGAGATTCAGGTGCCATTGAGCAAGATGCAGATGTAATTTTATTCATCTACAGGGACGAGGTCTATAATGAAGACTCTGAAGAGGGAAATAAGGCTGAAATTATTATTGGCAAGCAGAGAAATGGGCCTATTGGTAAAGTGAATCTTACTTTCCTTAAGGAGTTTACTAGATTTGAAGACTTTGCTGTTGATAGCTATTACGACTCCATCCAATGATCGAACCAAATTCTGAGCTTGTAATTGACTACGAGCTTGTAAGAAACAATATCCAAGTCATCAAGAAGAACTTAGCTCCGAATTGCAAAATCATGGGCATTATCAAAAGTAATGCATATGGACATGATCTTGAAAAGACAACTCGTGCATTGGATGATTCAATAGATGGATATGGTGTTGTTAGATTGCAAGAAGCGCTCAAGATTAGAGAAAACTCTTCTAAGCCAGTTTTAGCCATGCAAGGCGTCTACTCATCTGATGCTTATGATGCTTTAAAAAAAAATAATATTTGGTCAGTCATCCATTCAATTTCTCAACTACCACTGGCAAAGCAATATCAAGATGATTTGCTTTTTTGGATTAAAGTAAATACTGGAATGAATAGACTAGGCATTAGATTGGATGAGCTAGATCAGTTTGAATCACTCTTCAAAGATTCAAATGTTTTAATGACTCATTTAGCCTGTGCTGATAATCCTGAAGATCCTCTTAATATAACTCAATTTCAAAATTTTGATCATGCATGGAATCAAACTACAAAACCCATGCAGCGAAGTGTGTTGAATTCTGCTGGAGCATTTAATTTTCCAGACCACGCCTATGACTGGGTTAGACCGGGCATTGCAATGTATGGAGGAATTAACTTTCCTGGTTTAAAAACTGCTATGACATTTAGAAGTCAAATTATATCCATTCAATTATTAGATAAAGATGAGAGAATTGGATACGGTGGAAGGGTTGAAACAAAGCAACCGGCTAAGATTGCTATTGTTTATTGTGGATATGCTGATGGGTTCCCCCAAACAGCTATAGATGGAACCTCTGTACTAGTTAACAGTCATCAATCTCAAATTATCGGAAGAGTTAGCATGGATTTGATTTCAATTGATGTTACAGATATTCCTGAATGTAAAATAGGAGATTGGTGCGAATTATGGTCACCGGATTTATCAATCTTGGAAAATACAGAAAAAAATGGTTTGCTTTCTTATGAGCTTATGACCAAAATGAGTGAGAGAGTAAAACGAGAATACTTAAATATATGAAAATTAATTATGTAAAAGATAATCCTAGAGAAATTCAATTGGAGGATGACTTACCTCCATACATGACTGAAGGGGTTGCAAATGATATAGCAGAAATTTTTAACACTCCCTTATCTGGAGCATATAACTGGGATTACACCGTTCAGGATAATAGAATCAAAAAACTTTATGAGTTAGGCAAAGAGCTGAATTGGAATGTTGAGGTTGATGTTGATTGGTCAAGACCATTTGAGCCTCTAACTGAACCAACTCCAATATTTTGGGATGATTATCCACCATATCAAAAATTTTCTGATGATAAAAAAGTAGAATTCCTTAACCATCGAATTGCTTGGAGTCAAAGTCAATTCCTTCATGGGGAGCAAGGGGCTCTTCTCGTTGCCTCTCAGCTTACCTCATGCGCTCCAACTTATAATGCAAAACTCTATGCCGCATCTCAGACATTTGATGAAGCCAGGCATGTAGAAGCTTTTAATAAGTACATTCAAACAAGAACAAAGCTTATGTATCCTATTGGCAATGCTTTGAAATCAATTTTAGATAAAATTCTTACTGATCCAAGATGGGATCTCAAATTCATTGGCATGCAAATTATTATTGAAGGATTGGCGCTGGCTGCGTTTCAAACCTCCAGAGAGCTAACCAAAGATCCAGTATTACGAGACATGCTTGGCTTAATTATTCGGGACGAAGCGAGACACGTCACTTTTGGAATAAATTATCTAGAAGAATTTGTTGAAACTTTATCAGAAGATGAAAAAGAGGATAGAGCTCAATTTGCATACGAGGCATGCTGGTTAAGTAGGGAAAGATTGGTTTCAATGGATGTTTTTGAGCATTTTGGCTGGAATGCTGAAGATGCAAGACAATTTCAGTTAAGTTCCGATATTACCAAACATTTTCAAAAACTTCTTTTTCAAAGAGTTATGCCAAATTTAAGAAGAATTGGCCTGCTACGAGATTCTGTTAAAGGTAAATTTGAAGATCTGGGCATTTTAGAATACGCCACTGCTAAAAGTGATGCTGATATAGATTGGGCTGACTTATCAAGACCATTATTTGAAGAATCTGCTTAACTTAGTTTTTATTAAGTCCAGAATCTGATATTCTGTATTCCCATCATAACCTAAAAACTGATGGCTCAAACAAAGTACATTTTTATCACCGGCGGTGTTGTTTCCTCTCTTGGCAAAGGTATTGCAGCTGCATCTATTGGCGCTCTTTTTGAAGCTAGAGGCTTAAAAGTTTCATTAAATAAGCTCGATCCATATATCAATGTTGATCCTGGAACAATGAGTCCTTTCCAACATGGAGAAGTTTTTGTTACCAATGATGGAACAGAGACTGACTTAGATCTTGGCCACTATGAACGGTTTGTTCGTTTTCAAGCAAGTAAAAAGAATAATTTTACTGCTGGCAAGGTCTACGAAGAAGTTATTCAAAATGAAAGAAGAGGAGACTATTTAGGAGGAACTGTTCAAGTTATTCCCCACATCACAGATGAAATCAAAAGAAGAATTAAAGAGGGCGCTAAAGGTGCTGATATAGCAATTGTAGAAATAGGTGGAACAGTGGGTGATATTGAAAGCCAGCCGTTTATCGAAGCAATTAGACAAATGATGCTCGAACTACCATCATCTTCTACTGCATTAGCTCACCTTACCTTGGTCCCATATATTAAAGTGTCTGAGGAGCTTAAAACCAAGCCTACTCAACATTCAGTTAAGGAACTGCGATCTTTAGGTCTTCAACCAGATTGTTTAATATGCAGATTAGAAAAAGAGCTCCCACATGATGAAAAGAAAAAGATAGCCTTATTTTGTTCAGTAGATCCTAAAAGTGTTATTTCGATGCATGATGCTGAAACTGTATATTCAATTCCTTTGCTTTTATACGCACAAGGAGTGGATAAAATTCTCCTCAAAAAATTAAATTTAATAAAAGTTAAATCTCCAAGGCTTAATGATTGGAAAAGAGTTGTTGATGCAAAACTTAATCCTAAGAAAAAAGTTTCAATTGCAGTAGTGGGTAAATATGTTGATTTAAAAGATTCCTATAAATCATTAAATGAAGCCCTTGATCATGCTGGAATTGTAAATCTTGCAAAGGTTGATATTCAAATGATAGATGCAGCAAAAATTACTAAAACAAATGTTTCAAAAATTTTAAAATCTTCTCAAGCAGTACTTGTGCCTGGTGGTTTTGGGAGCAGGGGCATTGAAGGAATGATTCATGCGTGCCAATTTGCAAGAGAAAACAAGCTGCCATATTTTGGAATATGTCTAGGAATGCAAATAGCAATCATTGAATTTTCTAGAAATGTTTTGAAGCTCAAAAATGCAAATAGTACTGAATTTAATATAAAGACCAAACATCCAGTTATTGGGTTGGTAACAGAGTGGAAGGATGCGTCAGGCAAAATTGAGCATAGAAGTGAAAGCTCTAATTTAGGGGGAACCATGCGCTTAGGTGGACAGAAATGTATGATAAAAAAATCTTCACTGTCCCACAAGTTATATAAAAAAATGACCATAACAGAAAGACATCGCCATAGATATGAGGTTAATCCAGAGTATAAAAATGAATTAATTGCTGGAGGAATGGATATAGTAGGCACATCACTGGATGGCAATTTGGCTGAAATGATTGAAATAAAAAAACATCCATGGTTTCTGGGCTGTCAATTTCATCCTGAGTTTACTTCTAACCCTAGAGATGGCCATCCAATTTTTAACGATTTTATTGCAA
>CAYVYQ010000012.1:0-24231 GCA_964455855.1 uncultured Gammaproteobacteria bacterium | reverse complement strand
CCTCGATATAAGAACGAATAAGTTGTCCAGATATAGATGCATCAGGTGGAATTATGGGTAATTCCTTGATATCAAACCACCTAGCATCTTCAAGCTCAGCATCATTTAAAATAATTTCACCCTTTTTATATTGGCAAAAATATCCAAGCATTAATTGAGCTGGAAATGGCCAAGATTGAGATGAGAAATATTTGATATTTGTAATCTCAACGTTTACTTCCTCTTTTACCTCTCTGATTAGAGCTTCTTCAGCATTTTCACCGGCCTCAATAAAACCAGCAAGAGTGCTATACATATTAGGAGGAAAGAATTTACTTCTTCCAAGCAGGATATTATCTTCATCGTAAATTAAAGTAATGATGCAAGGAGATATAGTTGGATATTTTGGAGCAGCATTACAAGAGCATTCAAAAGCACCCTCTTTTTTATTAAATGAATTTTGATTGCCACAAATGCTACAAAAAACATTAGCACTTAGCCATGATTTAAGAATTGTTGCACGTGATAATAGTAAGAAACTGGATTGGTCTAAAATACCTAGCATTTGTCTTAGTTCAACAAAATGAATTACATCAGGATCCATGAATAGACCTAAGATATTTTGATCTTCATCAATATTTAGAACATAAACAAAGCAATTATCAATCAAAGCTATTGCTAAGTATGGACCTAATTGGTCACTTAAATTTAAATCTTTTATTGCAAAACTATAAGTATTTTCGGCTTGATCATATAAAATCTTGTTATCGCAAAATATAATTAACTTAGAATCTTCTTTTATAGTTTCGTGAAGCTCTCTGATTAATTTCATTTGAATTAGGATTTAAAAATGATAAATAACTTATACAAAATGTTTTTAGGCAACTCGCCAGACTGGTACAAAAATACCATCATAGCGTTTTTAATAATTAATCCTATGGCTTTGTTAATATTAAACGCAATGGAGTTCAATGGCACATTCATTGTTGGATGGATGATTTTATTAGAATTTATATTCACTCTTGCGCTTGCACTGAAATGTTACCCTCTTCAACCCGGCGGTTTAATAGCAATTCAAGCGTTATTCCTTGGACTGACTAACCCATACTCGCTGCTTCATGAAATTGAGCATAATCTCGAAGTTATTTTGTTATTAGTCTTTATGGTTGCAGGTATCTATTTTATGAAAAATTTAATGCTTACAATTTTTACAAAACTACTACTGACCATTCATTCAAAAACAAAATTATCATTAATGTTTTGCTTTGTATCAGCGTTCTTATCCGCTTTTCTTGACGCGTTGACTGTCACAGCAGTCCTGATAGCTGTAGCGGTAGGTTTTTTCAGAATCTTTCATTTGGCCAATTCAGGCTTAGCTTTCTCTACATCAGGACATGATCATCTTGACGATAGCTCACTGACCGAGGTTGGCATCGAGGACTTAGAAAGTTTTAAAGCCTTCCTAAGAGATTTAATTATGCATGGTGTTGTTGGTACTGCATTGGGTGGAGTTTGTACAATCGTTGGAGAGCCTCAAAATCTTCTGATTGCTAATGTTGCAGGCTGGGAATTCATTGAATTCATGATAAAAATGGCCCCTATCACCGTTCCAGTATTTATTGCAGGAATGATTACTTGTTTTGCTATAGAAAAACTTGGTGTCTGCGGTTTTGGAAATCAGTTACCCGACAGAATTAAAAATATATTTCATGATTATAATACTTATGAAATTTCTCAAAGAACTGATGAAAGTAAATTAGAGCTTTATATTGAAATGCTTGTGGGCGTATTTTTGATCATTGCTTTAGCGCTTCACTTAGCTGCAGTTGGAATCATTGGCTTGGGTGTGATCATTCTCTTAACATCGTTTAAAGGTATTACGCATGAGCATGACCTTGGAGATGCATTCAAAGAAGCTCTTCCATTCACAGCATTATTGGTTGTATTTTTTGGTGTAGTAAGTGTAATAGCAGATCAACAACTATTTACACCAATTATTACTTATGTCCTGGCTCAAGAAGCCAGTAATCAAGCTCCAATATTTTTTGTAGCCAATGGAGTGCTGTCTGCTATAAGCGACAATGTCTTCGTTGCAACAATTTATATAAACGAAATCAAGGATGCATTAGATATGAATATTATATCTAGAGATCAATTTGATAAACTGGCTATAGCTATCAACACCGGAACAAATATACCAAGTATTGCTACGCCAAATGGCCAAGCAGCATTTTTATTTCTTTTAACCTCGTCTTTGGCACCTTTAATTAATCTTTCTTACATGAGAATGGTGATTATGGCTCTACCCTATACTATTGTGCTCAGCATTGTAGGGTTTATTTCAGTAGTGACATTCCTATAATTAAATGTCTTTAAGTCATAAATTCTGCATTGCTCCGATGATGCAGTGCACAGATATACATGACAGATTTTTATTTCGCTTAATTACAAGAAAAGCTCTTCTGTATACAGAAATGGTAACAACTGGGGCAATCATTCATGGGGGTTGTCTTGAACAACTGAATTTTAATAAAGAAATTGAGCATCCAGTAGCGGTTCAACTTGGCGGATCTGATCCAGATGAACTTTCACAGTGCTCAAAAATATGCACCTCCCTTGGATATGATGAAATAAATTTAAATGTAGGGTGCCCATCTGAAAGAGTTCAAAAGGGCTCATTTGGGGCATGTCTTATGCAAGATCCAGAATTAGTCAAAGATTGTATTGAAGCTATGCAGGCAGCCACTACGATACCTGTAACTGTTAAATGCAGAATAGGTGTCAATGATAGGGATGATATAAATTTTTTGAATGATTTTGTCTCCAAGATTATAAATCCCAACTTAAAAACGATTATTGTTCATGCTAGAGTTGCGATCTTAAAGGGGCTAACACCGAGACAAAATAGGCAAATCCCTCCTTTAAAATATGAAAATGTATATCAACTCAAGAAAGAATTTCCTCAATTAGAGATCGTAATAAACGGGGGAATTAAAGATATAGATGAATCATTGCAGCATTTAAAAAAAGTTGATGGCGTGATGCTTGGAAGAAGCCCATATGACAACCCTATGATTGTTAGCAATGTTGATTCAGCTATTTTTAATGAGAAAGATCTTGGAGAGGACAGAAAAACCATCTTGAAAAAGTACTTACAGTATTGCTTGATTCAAGTTGATTTAGGACATCCCCTCTCAAGAACACTCAAGCATGTCTTTGGATTAAATCGTGGATTAAAAAATGCTAAAGCGTATCGAACCTTAGTTCTCGAAACAATGCAAAAAAACAATCTAGAAACCACGCAAGATGATTTGATAGCATTGGTGTAAGAATCAATCTAATAAAAAATCATCCATGTCATCCACAAAATCATCAGGCTGATCTTCTCCATTACTGGATTCAAATTCTTGGTACTGCATGTAAGAGTCTCTTATAAATGAGTATCTATCCCCAATAATAAGTGTTTCAACCTCTAAGTATCTCGCTCGAGTCTCTAGAGCATCAAGAGCTGTAATGCCAAGCCTCACATCAGTCTCCTCTATAGCAAATGTACCGCTTAAAACTGAGCTAACACTTCTTCCAGCCAGTCCCCGGGGAGTAGACGGTCCATATATTGGAATCATTAAAAATGGTCCAGATGAGACGCCCCAAGCTCCTAATGTTTGCCCAAAATCCTCATCATGTCTTTCGAGACCAAAGCTGGATCCAACATCAATAAAACCACCTAAACCAAGAGTTGAATTTATTAGAAATCGCGAAAAGTCATTCAATGCGAGTAAAGGTCTACCCTGTAATAATTGATTGGCAGTATTATCGAGTTCATTTAAATTCCTAAAAAAATTACTAATTCCTACTTCTACAAAGTCAGGAGCAAATGACGTATAAATTTCAGCTGTTGGCTTAGCAAAATTATCATCAAGAAATTCATTAAAAGCCCATACTTTACGGTTGTAATCTTCAAATGGATCATCAGCAGCAACTGAATAAATACTTAAAATAAAAAATAAAACAGTTAGAGTAATTTTATTAAATTTCATCATGTGATTTTTACTAACTTATTATAAATCGTCTTAAATAAAGGTGATGGCTGATTTGGATTAAAATCGGCTAAATCTTTTGCTCTTGGAATGGATCCTAATACCTTCAGGCCAATCTCACTCTCAAGATTCAATGGGGGGTAATCAGGGATTTTTTCATCTGAATGTAGATCAGTTGAATAGGACATATTATCAATGATTCCAAGAATTGGTATCTTGAGTTTATCAAACATCACTTTGGACTTGATGGTATCTTGAACAGCTAGCCTACTCTGAGAAGTAACCAAAACAACATAATTTGGTTTTATTTCTGCTGCTACTGTCAAGTAAGCATCACCAGTGCCAGGCGGCATATCAATAAATAAATAATCCAAGTCACCCCATTGCGTTAAATCCTTTAGCTGTTTAATTGCACCACTCAACATAGGACCTCGCCACATAGCTGCCTTATCATTATCAAGAATAAATCCCATGCTATTTAAAAAAATTTTGTTTATCTGGATGGGTATAAATGATTTTTTGTTATCTATAGTTATTACTTCAGGCTTTGAGTCAGATACATTAAAAAGAATATGTTGATTTGGGCCATAAATATCCGCATCAAGAATTCCAACTTTAAAATCTTCTGCAAAATGAGATGCTAAATTAGCGCAAATAGTTGATTTGCCAACTCCACCTTTTGCTGAAGCTACAGCTATTATTTGTTTGATGCCCATTGATATAATGTTTTGACTTATAATACTCGATTAGAAGTTAAATTGGGTCTCAAAAATTAATAAATCAAGAAAAATAATCGTAACCAATGCCCTTCCGTATGCAAATGGAGAAATCCATGTCGGTCATATTTTAGAGCATATCCAAACAGATATTTGGTCGCGTTTTATGACCCTAATAAATCATCAAGTTTTAACTTTTTGTGCCGATGATGCGCATGGCGCACCAATAATGATGAAGGCAGACGAATTGGGTTTAGAGCCAACTAAATTCATAGATGAAATCAAAAAAAATCATCAAGAGTCACTTGCCAAATTTGGTATTGAATATACCAATTATCACTCAACTCACTCTAAAGAAAATGAAGCTTTGGTTACTGAAATATATCTTGATGCAAAGTCATCTGGGTATATATATAAAAAAGAAATTGAACAATGCTTTGATGAACAGAAACAAATGTTTTTAGCTGACAGATATGTTGTTGGAGACTGTCCTAAATGTTCAGCAAAAAATCAGTATGGAGATGGTTGTGATGAGTGTGGAGCAACCTACTCTGCTACAGAAATTATAAACCCAAAATCTTCCTTGTCTGGAACTAGCCCAATTACAAAAAATTCTGAACATGTTTTTTTTGATCTGGGTAAAGCAAAAAATGATCTAAAAAAATTTCTAGACACAGCAGTCATACAAAAACCTATAGTGGGAAAATTATCGGAGTGGCTTGATGGAGAATTAAAAAGCTGGGATATCTCGAGGGATGCACCGTATTTTGGATTTAATATACCCAATGAGACAGATAAGTATTTTTATGTCTGGGTAGACGCTCCTATAGGTTATTTGGCATCAGCTGCTAATTGGGCTAATAAAAATTCTCTATCTTTGGATGATTTATGGAATAAAAATTCAGAATATGAAATACATCATTTTATTGGAAAGGACATTACATATTTTCATGGCTTATTTTGGCCAGCTCTTTTAATGGAATCAAAATACAAACTTCCAGATAGCATTCATGTCCATGGTTTCGTGACTGTTAATGGGGAAAAAATGTCTAAATCAAAAGGCACATTCATTACAGCAGATCAATTTGCAGATGCTTGCGATCCTGAATTGTTGAGATATTATTTCGCCAGCAAGTTAAACGCCAAAATTGAAGATTTAGATCTTAATCTTGAGGATTTGGCTAAAAAAATAAATTCAGATTTAGTTGGAAAATTTTCAAACATTTTTAGTCGATCAGCTCCGTTTATTGCAAAAAATAATAATCGTTTAAGTGATGATATCAATACAGAGCATCTTGAGAACTCAAAAAAAAATATTCTCAAAATACTTCAACACTATGAAGAGAAAGAGTTTTCTAAAGCCATTAAATTAATAATGGAGATTGCAGATGATACAAATAAATTTATTAATGAGCATGCTCCTTGGAAGCTTGATCAAAGTGAAGCTCTATGCGTTGCAACAACAGCAATTAATGTCTTTAAAAATTTATGTATTTTACTGATACCCGTAACACCAAAATTGTGTGAGCAAATGTTACTAATGCTTAATATTCATAACTTTGATATAAAAAATCTAGACAAGGAATTAATTGATGTGGAAATCAATGAATTTAAACCAATACTAGAGAGAATTAAGCCATTAAATATTCAAGATTTTTACAAAAAGGAAGAAAAGATGAACGAAGAAAATAATAATATTATTCAAATAGATGACTTTATGAAAGTTGATCTTAGGGTTGCGAGGGTTGCAGAGGCCAAACACGTAGAGGGTGCAGATAAATTACTTGCTATTAAATTAGATTTAGGTGAGCTTGGAACCAAGAATGTGTTTGCTGGTATTAAGTCAGCTTATGAGCCCTCTCAGTTAGAAGAAAAGTTAGTTGTAATGGTATACAACCTAGCTCCCAGAAAAATGAAATTTGGCATCTCGGAAGGTATGATTTTAGCTGCAAGCGATTCTGATGGAGGTATATTTGTACTATCTCCAGATTCAGGCGCAAAACCAGGACAAAAAATAAAATGAAATTTGAAACAGACATACTGGTAATTGGTGCAGGGCCTGTTGGGCTATTTACTGTATTTGAAGCAGGACTGCTAGGTCTTAAGTGCACATTGATAGATAACCTAGATAAAGTTGGCGGTCAATGTTCTGAGCTATATCCAGAAAAACCGATCTATGACATTCCTGGCGTTCCCTCTCAAACAGCTCAAGAACATGTAGATGCATTAATCGAGCAGATCAAACCATTTGAATATGATCTTCATCTCTCTCAAAGAGTTGAGTCAATTCAACCGGTTACAACCTCGGATAATATAACAACCTGGGTTGTACAAACCAATGAAGGAATAGAATGCACTACAAAAAATATTTTTATTGCAGCTGGCGCAGGTTCATTTGAGCCAAGAAGACCACCAAACATTGAGGACCCAGATAAGTTCTTAGGTAACGGGGTTAGTTACTCAGTTAAATCTAAAAACTTATATAAAGATAAAAATCTATTTATATTTGGTGGTGGTGACTCCGCTTTAGATTGGACTGTAGAATTAGCCAAGACAGCAAAATCAATTAATTTGATTCATCGCAGAGATCAATTTAGAGGTGCTCAACATACAGAAGCGCAAATGAGAGAGTTAGTTGAAAGTGGGCATGTAAATCTTTTAACGCCCTTTCAAATTGAAGAAATTTTAGGCAATGATAGAGTTACAGGGGTAACACTCAAGAATTTTGATACCAAAGAATCTTTCACGCACGACGCAGATGAATTATTGTTCTTATTTGGACTTAACAAGAAGCTGGGTCCAATACTAGAATGGGAGCTAGAACTTGCTTCAAAAAAAATAGCTGTAAATACAGAAGATTTTCAAACTAATCGAGATGGGATTTTTGCTGTTGGTGATATTAATGATTATCCTGGAAAATTAGATTTAATATTATGTGGATTTCATGAGACTACTTTAGCTGTACAAAAAGCTTTTCAAAGAATCTTTCCAGGTGAAAGAGTCCCATTTGGTTACACAACATCTAACACAAAATTACAGAGGAAATTAGGGGTTGTTGATTAAGATAAATGAGCAACTTAATTGAGTTAATCAACGCAGAATTGCCTCAATACCAATGTGGTCGTTGTGAAACCCCAGGATGCAGGCCATATGCTGAGGAAATTTTAAACGGGTCTCCCCATAATAGATGTGTGCCAGGCGGACAAGATACAGCAGATAAAATATCAAAAATACTAAATACAAAACCCCTGTTACTGAATCATGATTATGGACCAAAAATTCAGTCTCAAATTGCATATATAATTGAGGAAGATTGCATTGGATGTGCTAAATGCATTGATGCATGTCCAGTTGATGCAATAAATGGCGCAGCAAATCTTATGCATAACGTCATAAATGATTTGTGCACTGGCTGCGAATTATGCATTGATCCATGTCCAGTAGATTGCATAGAATTGATTGAAATAAGCGAAGAGGAGTCATTAAAAATCAGAGAGAATTCCGATCATTTCTTTCAACTTAAAAATGAATTAGTTCAACGCAAAAATAAAAAAACAAAATTAAATAAAAGTATTTCTGAAAATCTAGATCTTGCTAAATCAATAAATAAAAAATTAAGCAATAGGAATGTAGATAAAGAAAAATCTATTAAGAAATTGCAAACAGAAATGCTTAATTCCCAGAAGGCTGAAAAGTATATCAATCCTTCAGACATTGAAAATTTAAAGAAACAATTATAAATTTTTTGTTAAGAGAGCATCATAGATTGATATAGATTTTTGTTGAGATTCAATCATCAAGCTCTTTACTCTGAGTGCTATATCTCTTAATGCCTGCTCAGTTTGAGCATCATCTCTGTTTAAAAAATCTTTAGTTAAGCCTATTACCCCACCTGAATTTATCAAAACATCTGGTATAAAAACTATTCCCATTTGATCCAATTCATTAGCAATTGTGCCATCAAGTAATTGATTATTTGCACCACCAGCAATAATTTTACAATTGAGATTATAAATAGACTCTTTTGTAAAAATAGCGCCCACTGCACAAGGCGAAAACAAGTCACACTCTATGGAGAAGGCATCATCAACGCATATAATATTTTTATTATTAAATTCGTCTAATTTTGAGTGGTCTATGTCTGAAATAAATACTTGTGCGCCAGAGCTTGCTAGATATTCAGCAAGTCTCTTACCAACACTACCCGCTCCCTGAATAGCAATTTTTTTATCCTTTAGATCTTCAGAAAAGTATATTTCTATTGCTTGCTCAATTGAATAAAAGAGACCTTTTGCAGTAAAGGGTCCAGGGTCTACATTATCAAAAACATAATCAGTATGATTTTTAATGAATCTAATATCTTCTAGACTTATACCTATGTCTTCGGCTGAAATATAGGAGCCTTTTAAAAGATTTAAAAACGAAGCAAACGATTGAAGCATTGCCTCAGATTTATTGCCCTGGCTAAAGATTATTGCTTTTCCGCCTCCAAAGGGAATGTTTGCTACATCATTTTTATCTGTCATACCTTTTGATAGACGCAATACATCATTCAATCCAGCTTCAAATGAATCATATCTTCTATACCTACAACCACCAATAGCTGGACCTTTAGCAGAGCTATGAATTGCAATTAAGGATTTAAGTCCCACCAGCTCATCTTCATAATAATAAACTTTTTCATGATTGAACTCATGATGTGAAGGTACGTTAACGCCATGAAAATTTATATCTGTTATATCTTTAAAAATCATATATGAATCAAAATTTCGTTTATATTATACGTGCATATTAAAGGGGTCATATGTTAAAGGAAAGGTTTAGAAAATTTTTACCTGTTGTAGTTGATCTAGAGACTGGTGGGTTTGATTCTAAAAAAAATGCTATTTTAGAAATCGCTATTCAAATGATTGATGAGGAAGATTCAAGATTAATCTTAGGAGAGTCTCATAGATTTCACATAGAGCCTTTTAAAGATTTGATTGTAGATAATGAAGCTCTCGAGTTTCTTAAATTAGATTTAAATCACCCATTAAGAGTAGCTGTTGAAGAAGAATTTGCTCTTAAGGAAATTTTTAAAATAATTAATCAGCAAAAAAATAAATACGAATGCTCAAGAGCTATTTTAGTGGGTCACAATGCATTTTTTGATCACAGTTTTCTTCTAGAAGCATGTTTAAGAAATAACATTAAAAAATCCCCATTTCACCCCTTCTCTTTAATTGATACGGTGAGTCTAGGGGTCCTTGCAACAAAGCAGACTGTATTAGCAAGAATATGTAATGAAATGGACATCTCATATGATAATGAAGAGGCTCATAGCGCAGCATATGATGCAATGGTCACTGCTCAAGTCTTTTGCAAAATAATAAATGATTTTGATTTAAATTAAATTTTATAAACTTAGAGAATCACCAACTTGGCTGCAACTAGAGGGTATTAGATTCATCTGTTTATAGGACTCCTTGATTCTTAATAAAAAACTTATTAAACCTCTTGTCTGCTTGGGAGCTATGCCCGTAGGAATTAAATATCTAGCATTTAATTGTGCTTGAGCTAATTTTGCCTGATTGAGGTCCATGGAAACTTGGACTAATCCCAAAACCTTAACCATGTCTACAGTAACTATGCATGCATCTACATAATCAATTTCTATTTTTTCATTAAACATATGGGGCTCATGAAAAATTTTTGATCTAGAATCACTTAATAAGTATGAAAATGTCGTCGTATTATATGGTTTTCCTGCCTTAAAAATTTTTATTGTAAATGAATTAAGCTCATAGGTTTTATTTGGAGTAACCACATTGATATTGGTAAAACCTAATTTTAAGAGAGTCTTTGAGGCTTCATGAGTTGTATATATAGGTATATTTTTGTTGAAGAACTTCAATGATTCTTCATCAAGATGATCGGAAAAATGAGCAGTAACAATAATATGAGTGACCTTCTTAACGAGGTTATATTTCATTAAATATGGCGTTTTAGTTGAATCTCGGTGTAGTAACCAGTTAAATCTAGGGAAGACTTGCTTTCTTGTTAACCATGGGTCTACAACGACCAAATCATCTTTATTAGAATAGATCCATGATTGATAGTCATCACCTCTTATAATTTGCATTTATCTATAATTTCATAAATGAGAATAAATACCATAGTGATAATGATTATCATTAAAAAAATACCTTAAATCAATACTTTACATATGCTTAAAAACAAAATACATTGTGTTATGAAAATTTTAGAAGCAACATGGAGATAACATGGAAATGAAAGAAATAAATTCAAAGGAAGTGTGCGACATTTTAAATGAAATTATGGAATATGAGCTTGCTGGTGTAGTTAGATATACTCACTCCTCTTTAATGGTTACTGGACCCTACAGAATACCAATAGTTACGTTTCTTAAAGAGCAAGCAACGGAATCAATGGTTCATGCTCAACAAGCCGGAGAATTACTAGTTGGACTTGACGGTCATCCAAGCCTTAAAGTTGCAAAAATAGAAGAAACTCATAGGCATTCTATTAAGGACATTTTGGAAGAAGGTCTTGAACATGAATTGCATGCATTAAGCTTATACAAAAAATTACTTCTAAGCGTTGCTGATGCTTCTGTTTATTTAGAAGAATATGCTAGAAGCATGATAGGTGAAGAAGAGCAGCACTCGCTTGAGCTTAAAGCGATGTTAAAAGACTTTGGTTAATATTTAGGAAGCTGCTTTTTTAATAATGGTTTGTAGATCGCCAGACTCATGCATCTCGGTAACTATGTCACATCCACCAATTAACTCACCAGTGACAAAAACTTGTGGGAAAGTTGGCCAATCTGAAATGCTAGGTAAATTTTCTCTTATATCTTGATTTTCTAAAATATCAACATAGGAAAATTCAGCACCACAATCAATCAAAGCTTGGACTGTTCTTGCAGAAAAGCCGCATTTAGGTTCGTAAGGAGAGCCTTTCATGTAAATTAATATATTATTTTCTTTAATTTGGTTTTTTATTTTATCTTCAATTGACATTAGTTTTTCCTAACTGATTTGATGTATTTAATTATGGTGTCCTCAAACCCAAATTTCAATGCATCTGTGATAATTGCATGACCAATTGAGACTTCATCCACATTTCCAGATTCTATTAAATGCGGCAGATTATTTAGATTTAAATCATGTCCTGCATTAATTCCAAGGTTTAAACTGCGCGCTTTTTTAATGCATTTTGCAATTTCATCTTTGCTTATATTAAAACTAACAAAATCTTCATCTTTTAGAAAATCAGCAAATGGACCTGTATAGATTTCAATTCTGTCAAATCCCATTTGTGCAGCATATTCAACAGAATCGCTATTGGCATCAATAAATAAACTTGTTCGCAGATGATTTTCTTTCAGTGAACTTATAAAGTCTTTTAATTCTGCGTCTCTATAACCAGGCTGCCATCCATGGTCAGATGTAATTTGCAGGATATCATCTGGCACTAAAGTTACTTGGCTTGGTAATGATCTAACGCACAATTCATGAAAACCCATAAAGTCTCCATCAGGCAAAGAAAAAGGGTTACCTTCTAAATTAAATTCAATATTATGATCCTTGCAAATTTTAGAGATATTTATCGCATCAACAGATGTAGCATGACGGTGATCTGGTCTGGGGTGTAAAGTTATACCATCAACTCCAAGATCAATGCATTTTTTTGCATAGTCGATAAGCGATGGGTCATCGCTGCCTCGGGAATTTCTAATTAAAGCAATTTTGTTTAGATTAACGCTAAGTTTCATAGAAGATCAATGAACTACCCTCTATTTTTAAAATCATCAACATTGATATCAATTGAATTGATGTCGCTGGGTTGTGTAATAGATGATTCATCCCAAAAAGCTCTACCGCTAATAATTTTACCTTTTTCATTGACGATAAAATGATCAACAATTGAAATATCCATTCCAGAATTATCATTGATATTTCTTACTTGCATTACAGCCTTTAAAATACCCTCATTAGAACAAATGATGGTTTCAACATTTATAGGTTTTATTTGCATTCCTTCCGAATGACCAAAATCCCAAAAATTACATATGGCTTCAATCCCAATACAAGGGTCAGCGCCCACGGGATCTTCAAAAATAGCTTTATCATCCCACAGACTTTTAAATAATTCTTTGTCATTATTTTCATATGCAAGAACATAATTATTTAATGCTGCTTGAACCTTATCTCTCATATTTATTCCTATTTTTGAATGCCTTTTTCTTTTAATAGTATTTTAGTAAATTTATCTTCAGGATTTATGGGTGATACTTGTTCCCATATCCGATCATATTCAGAATGTTGAATCAGCCATTGATTATTAATTTTTATATATTTATCTTCATATAAAGCAGTGCCCTGAGTCACACTACCTAAATCAAAATTGTAAAAGATATCTTGAAGATACCATTTACCATCAGCTTCAGTCTCTGAAAAAATTTCAATCTCTGGATGATGGGCTGTATGCATAGCAGCAGTTTGATTATGAAAGGCATGTTTGAGGCTTTCTTTGATAGTATCTTTACCTTCAGATTCCCATCTGTAGGTTCCCCCACGATAATCAATTGTTATATCAGGCGCAAATACATTATCAAGCAAATCAAAATCAGCCATATCTATAGCTCTAAAGTACCTATGTTTTAGATTTTTGATCTCTTCAATATCGATTAATTTTTGTAAATTATCCATGTTAAATCACCTCAGGTAGGCTTGGCCTCCATCTAGCATGATAGTAGATCCTGTAATGTAATTCATTCCATCTGACAAAATATGACAAACTGCCTGACCAATATCATCTTTACAGTCACCCACCCTTCCAAGCGGAATAGTTTTAAGAAATTCATTAGCTTCCTCTGGGTGCTCATTCATCCACCAGTCCATGCCAGTTGACTTAGCTAAGGGCATTATACAATTTACCAAAATATTATCTGGGCCCCATTCAACTGCAGCAGCCCTTGATAATGAACGAATTGATTCTTTTACTGCAGCATAAGCACCATAAGAATTTGAATCCGGTCTTAAGGCAGAAGAGCTGGCTAAATTAATAATTTTGCCATCTCCTTTTAGATATGGATAACAAGCTTTCATAAAGCGAAATGTTGCCAATGGGCCTGAATTCCATCCATTCACAAAAGATTCATCTGTGACATCCAAAATATTTCCTAATGGAACTTCTTGAGCATTGTTTACTAAAATATTCAATGAATTAAACTTCGAAAGTGATGCTTCAATGGAGTGATTAATTGATTCGTTACTTTTGACATCACATTCAAAAGCTATAGCTGACCCGCCCTCTCGATTTATTTCACTAGCAACAGATTCAACTTTAGATAAGGTTCTGCCAACTAGACAAACATTTGCTCCATAAGAAGCAAGCGCACGAGCAATACCTTCACCGACTCCTTGTCCGGAACCAGTAATTAAAGCAGTTTTATTTGAAAAATCCATGTTAAAAATTTGAGCCAGTAATATCCCTAGCAGCCAAATAACCAAAAGTCATGGCTGGACCAAGTGTTGAACCTGGACCAGGATAGGTTGGCAATAATGCAGTAGAGCAATTACCGCATGCATAAAGTCCTGATATAGGCTTGCCCTCTTTATCGAGAACTCTAGCATTTGTATCTATAACAAGACCACCCGCAGTACCCATCTCACCAGGATACAAAACCATACAGTAAAAAGGTCCTGTTTCTAGAGGAGCAAGACATGGATTAGGGGCAACTGATGGGTCTCCATAATATCTATCATAAACACTGTCACCACGTTGGAGATCAAGATCTTTCCCTGATGCAGCATATTCATTAACTTTTGCCTGAGTAGCTAGAAGTCCTTCCGCGTTAATGCCAGCAATTTCCGCTAGCTCTTCTAAGGTTTCACCCTTTGATAAGAATGATGGCGTCCACCACTCTTTAGGGACAGCAGAATCAGGTTGCATGGATGCTTGAAGCAAGGGTCCACAAGGACGATTTTTTCTAAATGTACTATCAAAAATCATATAGCAAGGAGCACAAGGGTTACCTTCTGCATATTTGTCAAACATATCATTCACAAAACTGACATAGTTTTGAGATTCATTTGAAAATCTTTCACCATTTTTATTTACAGTAAAGTTACCAGGCATAGATTTATCAACCATCGAAAGCCATCCTTTTTCTTGTCCAGGAACTTTCATGACTGTTGACCACCAACCGGTATCCATTTGATGAGTATCAGCCCCTAACTTCAAAGCTGCTTTTAAGGCATCACCTGTATTAAATGTATTAGCAGCACTCCATTCTATGTTAGTGGGTTTTGGTAAATATTGATCTCTTAAACTTTGATCTTTTTCAAATCCTCCAGAAGCAAGAATAACGCCTTTGTTGGCTTTAATATTTATATCAGTATTATTTTGACTAGCTTTAATTCCTATGACAGAACCATTCTCATCAATCAAATCGGTCATTGATGTTTCTGTCCATAAATCTACATTTCTATCTTGTAAAGATAAGATTAATCGAGCAACACCTGCATTACCCATGGTTAACCTTCGGTCTTTCCATCCCCACTTAAGCCTCATTGGTATATCTAAAATATATTTAGTAAATAATTTAGCAAAGAGAGATTTCCAACCTGGTAATGCACCTAATAATAATTGACCCTCAACCTGTGTGAAATTCATGTTTATTGGGCCCATAGTAAAAGCAGTTTGAGGATGCTGTTCTCTTAATTTTCCAAGATCTTTACCAAGTTTGGTTCCATATATCGGCTCTGGTTCCATGGATCTATTGCCAGCCTTACCTCCAGGATTATCAGGAAAATAGTCTGGATAATGAGCTAAATTTCTATATTTAACTTGAGAATTTTCGTGAAGATAATCAATCATTTTTGGAGCTTCAGAAAGATAAGTTTCAACCAATTCATCTTTGATTTTGCCTGGTGGTGAGACGCTGTTTATATAGTCTCTAGCATCCTCAGTTGAATCATCTACGTTCTCAGCTTTTGCATATCTGTTATTTGGTATCCACACGCCACCGCCCGAAGTTGCAGACGTTCCCCCAAACTGGTCGCTTTTTTCAATTACTAAAGTTTTTGCTCCACCATCGTGACTACACAAAGCAGCTGTTAGGGCCCCATTACCAGACCCAACCACTACAACATCAAATTCATAATCCCATTTCATAATATTAATATTTTTTCCTAAATTGTAACCAATTCACTATAACCTATATGGAACTTATTAAAAAAATTGCGTTAATCTTTTTTGTTATTGACAAAATTTTGCCAGTTGATACTCACAAATTATTTTTTTTAGTGTCTATAATCTACTTTTAAACATTTTAATGAATTAATGAAAACAGACATTTGTAAAAAACTAGGAATTGAATATCCAATTTTCGCATTTACACATTGTAGAGATGTTGTTGTTGCAGTTAGCAAAGCTGGGGGAATTGGTGTTTTAGGAGCAGTTGGCTATTCTCCTGAGCAGCTCAAAGAAGAACTTGATTGGATTGATGAGCACATTGGAGAGTATCCATATGGAGTAGACACAGTAATACCTCAAAAATATGAAGGTATGGATGAAAAAAACCCTGAGCAATTACTAGAGTCTTTACAAAAAATGATCCCTGACGGTCATAGAAAGTTTGTAGAAGATCTTTTATCAGCAAATGGAGTGCCTGAAGCTCCTGAAACAAACGGACCCAAGGGTGGTCTGCTTGGATGGACAGAAGCTACCGCTGAACCTCAAATTGAAGAAGCTTTAAAACATAAAAATGTAAAATTAATTGCAAATGCTTTGGGAACACCTCCAGCAGACATGATTAAAAAAATTCAAGATAAGGGTGTGTTAATTGGTGCCTTGTGTGGAAAAATTAAACAAGCAGTAGCGCATAAGGAAGCTGGCTTAGATTTTATTATTGCTCAAGGTGGTGAAGGCGGAGGTCACACTGGGGAAATTGGTAGCATTGTATTATGGCCTCAGATTGTTGATGCTGTTGATGGCTTACCAGTTTTGGCTGCTGGAGGAATAGGCAATGGAAGACAAATGGCTGCTGCTATGTCAACTGGTGTTCAAGGTGTTTGGTGTGGATCATTATGGCTCGCTGTAGAGGAAGCTGCAGCTCAACCAGCCGAAAAAGATTCTTATCTCAATGCTACCAGTGAGGACACTATTAGAAGTAAAGCTTGGACAGGCAAACCTGCAAGGATGTTAAAAAATAAATGGACTGAAGCATGGGAAAATCCAGAAAATCCAGACCCACTCCCAATGCCGCTTCAAGGAATGATTACATTTGATGCAATGAGACGAACATCAATGTATGCCAGCTCAGGAAATACGCAAGAAGTTTCTTTTAATGCTGCTGGTCAAGTCATTGGGCAGGTGAAACAAGTTGAATCTGTGAAAGATGTAATTTATAGAATGATTAATGAATATTTAGACTCAGTTGAAAGATTAAACGAATTACTGCCAAAAGAATAAATTAGATAATGCTTGAAGAATTATTCGATGAGCTCAAAAATCTTCTTTGGGGGATAGGAATAATTACTGCTGCGATAGTAAGCGTATTATTATTACCAAAAAAAATATCCAACAAAATTGGAGAACATCCAATAATATTATTTCTAATTTTTACCGGGATTATGCTAGTGGTAATAAGAATATTTAATTGAGCCCTAGGCCCCAAATTCCTACAAATTCAGAAGCTCCTTCAATCTCATCGCCATCAACTCAGGCATCATGACCTAGATTATTGATTGTTGAAATTATATGAAAAATCTTCAACAAGATGCACAAACGCTTTAACACCATTATCTAAAGCAGCATCATCAACATAAAAATATGGCGAATGATTAGTTGGACTTTCTTCTACATCAGCGGGATTTACACCAAGATAGAAAAACAATCCTGGGACTTGTTGCGCAAAAAAAGAGAAATCTTCCGCTCCAGTCCTTGGAACTTTTGCTTCATAATAATTCCCGTTTGCAGCTGCAGACAAAGATGATGAGAGAGTTTTAACCAAATTATCATCGTTAACGGTTACTGGATAACCTCCATAAACTTTAAACTGTACATTTGCTTTAGCATGATGAGCTTCGGCAATGTTTTCTGCTATCAGCTTAATTTCATCTCGAATTTGGTCTGCATAAGAATCTTCAAATGTTCGTATTGTGCCCTCTAAAAAAGCAGATGCTGGAATAATATTATTACGCGTTCCCGCTTTCATAATTCCAACTGTAACTACAGCCTGACTATCAAGAAGATTTAATCTTCTGCTAACAATCGTCTGAAGAGAGGAAACGATATCTGAGGCAACAACAATAGGGTCAACACCATTCCATGGTCGAGATCCGTGGGTCTGCTTTCCCTCGACAATAATTCTGTAGGCCTCTGCTGATGCCATAAAAGGTCCAGGCTTTGTCCAAATCTGTCCATGGTTTGCATTTGAAACATGCATTCCAAATATAGCATCCGGTGTTTCAGCATCAAAAATTCCCTCTTTGAGCATGAGCTCAGCGCCACCTTCTTCTCCCTCAGGAGCGCCCTCCTCAGCTGGTTGAAAGATTAATAAAATATCTCCATTTAGCTTGTCAGTATTCCTAGAAAGAAAACTTGCAACACCGAGCAATACTGCGATGTGTGCATCGTGACCGCATGCATGCATAACACCAACTTCATTGCCTTGATAAGTGGTCTTAACTTTTGAAGAAAAAGGTAGATTGAGTTTTTCGGTAACCGGTAAGGCATCAATATCAGCTCTTAGAGCAATCAAGGGACCTGGATTTTGACCTCTAATAAAAGCTGTAACACCTGTAATACCAAAGGAAGTATTTGGTTGAAGACCCATTTCTGTTAAAGCTTCTACTATAGATTCTTGTGTTTTAAATTCTCTATTTGAGAGTTCTGGATTTTGGTGAAAATAATGTCTCCAATCAACAACCTTAGTCATAACCCCCTGAAGATCTCTCTCCAGCTGATTTTTTAACTCATCAGCAGATATTGAGAAAGTCATAAAAGTTAAAAAAATAAATGTATAAAAATTTTTCACTGATTATCCTTTTTTTAAAATGTTTATAAAAATTGATGGAGTTGAATCCATATACTCTTGAAAATCTGGTCTTCTTTCTAATGAACGTTTATCCATCATCGAAACGGATGCGATTGCTATTAAAGCATACATAATAATTGATCCAATCAACAGCCATGCAAAAGAAAGGTTAGATGCAAGAGCAAAAACATACAAACTAAACCAGAATAAGATTTCACCAAAATAATTAGGATGACGTGAGTAATACCATAGGCCTGATTTCATAGTTTTAGGCTCAGAAAGATTTTTTCTAAAATTATACATTTGCTGATCAGAAACAATTTGGATAGTAACTGCTGCTATAGCCAAAAAAGCCGCCAAAATATCTAGATTATTTAATTCGTTACCTGAATAAGCAAGAGCATAAATCATTGGTAGTAATGCCATATAAACACAAAGCGTTGGAATAAGATGTATAGAACCAAAATCTACTATGAAGTATTGAAATTTATTATTTGTTTTCCCCTTCATCATGATGTAGCGCCAATCTTCATGCGAAAAGCCTTCCCAAGATCTCATCCAGTTATAGGTTAATCGGATGGCCCAAAACAATAAACATGCATGCATTAAAAATGCTCTTTGAACGTTTCCTGCAGAAGAAATATCTGCCCAACACATGATGGTTAAAACGACGGGGATGACAGACCAAAATGCATCATACCAACTAGAGTTTTTAAAAATCACACTTAAAAAATATATAAAAATTGTGGCTTCAATATGACAAACAAATACTTTAAATATTAACGATGATTCAGGAAAAAGGTTCCAAGTAAAAAGCATAGAATAAATACATGCTATGTAACCAACTAAAATGACTGATAAATGTAAAAGTTTAGTTTTCATGTGATATTAATTAATTGTTTAGGTTGATGATAATCATTATTTATTGAGATGAGAGGGATCGACTGCAAGCTAATTAAGTCTTGAAGATTGTTATTTAAAGAATCATACAATGTATTTCTTTGGTGTAAATTTAAGTTTAATTCATTTGCAATTCCCACAACCTCCTCCAATCGGAGTTCCTGACCGAAAGAAGCACCTGCAGATCTTGTAATTGATTCATTCATCAACACCCCTCCGATGTCATTTATTCCTGAAGATAATAAAAATTTTAGCCCTGGAAGACCCATTTTGACCCAAGAACCTTGAATATTATTAATTTGACCTTGAAATAAAATTCTTGCAACAGAATGAACCAAAATTGTTTCTTTAAATGTGGGTCCAGGTCTAGCTTTGCCGCGCCTAAATATTGGTGCCTCATCTGCAACAAAGGGCAAAGGAACAAATTCTGTTATACCATTAGTTCTCTTTTGAAGGTTTAAAAGCTCTAACAAGTGATGAGCAACATGGGCTGTTCTCTCTATATGACCAAACATCATTGTTGATGTTGTAGGCAATCCAACAGAGTGAGCAGTTTCGATAATTTCGATCCATTGGTTACTAGTAAGTTTATCGGGGCAAATAATTTCTCTTATATCATCATGCAAAATTTCTGCAGCCGTTCCTGGTAGTGAGTTCAAGCCTGCTTTTTGTAACTCTTGAAGAAACTCCTTAGTAGAAATATTTAAAGTTTTTCTACCATGATCAATTTCTAAAGGAGAAAAGGCATGAATATGAATTGATGGTGAAGCTGATCTAATAGCCTTCACAATTTCAAGATAGGTTTCACCAGAATATTTGGGATGTATTCCACCTTGTAAACAGACTTCCGTAGCACCTCTATCAACTGCTTCGTTTGTTCTGCGAATAATCTCTTCGTGTGAAATATTATATGGTTTGCCTCTTAGGTCATCATGCCCCCTGCCTTTGGAAAAAGCACAAAAATTACATTTGAAAGAGCAGATGTTTGTATAGTTAATATTCCTATTAATAACAAAAGTTATATCTGATCCATGTATTTGTGATTTAACATCATTTGCATAATCAGTCACATATTTAAAATCATTATCTGATATCTCAAGGAGCTGCTGTATATTTTCAATAGATGGATTTTTTTCAACTTTTTTAATCGTTTGACGAATACTAGAATTAAATACAGCATCGGGATATGAAGGTATTTTATTGCTAATTCCCGACCTCCAGAAATCAGAGCGAATAAGAGACTGAGAATCAGTTATTTGAAGTAGCTTGGAAGATATTCTGGGTGTTGAAAAGGTATCAAGATCAGCAAAATACTTTGGATACAAAGTTGCTCTTGGTTCTAGAGATTGATTTGAAATTGAGGCTATTTGATTTAGCTTTTCTATTTCAGGCCAGGGTGCCTCTGGGTTTACATAATCCTTAGTAACTGGTGATATTCCTCCAAAATCATTTATTCCAGACTGAGATAGTTGTTTAATATAATCTGAATTTAAGTTGGGCGGGACCTGCAGGCTAATATCACCAGGCAAGATCAATCTGGCCATTGCAATTGTCCACATAAGCTCATCAAATGATGGTTCGCTAGCATTTGCCATCAAAGTGTTAGGCTTTGCTTTAAAATTCTGCACTATAACCTCTTGGATATGATTGTATGTGAGATGCAATTCAGCTATTTTGTGCAATGACTCTAAGCGCTCCAACCTTGTTTCACCTATTCCTATTAATATTCCAGTGGTAAAAGGAACCTTCTGTCTTCCAGCTTCCTCCAATGTTTTAATTCTAAAAATAGGATCTTTGTCAGGAGATCCATAGTGTGGGTTACCTTTTTCAGTAAGTCGAGATGATAAAGACTCAACCATTAAACCCATAGAACCACTTAGGGGTTTAAGTTTGGTAATTTCATCAACAGTCAAACAACCAGGATTTAAATGTGGTATGAGAGATGTCTCATTTAATACAGCTTCAGCACATGCAGCCAAATAATCATTTGTTGTCTCATAACCGTTATCTAACAACCACTCTCTTGCTGCTCTATATCTCAATTCTGGTTTATCACCTAGAGTAAATAAAGCTTCATAACAACCATTAGCCTCACCCTCTTTAGCAATTGAGATGACTTGGTCAATTGATAAATATGGTGATTCAACTTTTTTAGGAGTTTGAGCAAAGGTACAATAATGACAAACATCTCGACATAAAAATGTTAAGGGGATAAAAACCTTTGGAGAATAGGTTAATAATTTTTTGTAATGTGTTGTTTTCTTATCGTAGGAAGCTTTTATCAAAGCATCTGATAAACAAATATTAGCTAAAGAACTTAATTTAGAAAATTCAATTGATCCCGAAGCAATTAATTGCTTTAAGGTTTGATTTGACTGTTCTAGAATTTTCAACGATCTAAGTGTTAATGTATTTAATTAGTTTGAAGTAATCCTCCTCGGAGTCAAGGTCATCTTGAAGGCTTTCAATTGAAATATCCTGATAATTTAATCCATTATTTTTAAATTCATGCATAAAAAGATTGTAACTATTGAGTCCAAATTTTAGATCAAAGGAAATTGCTGAATTAAACATCAAACAATTTGTACCCTGCCTCGAAAGATCGGAAATAATACTGACTTTTTTCATGTCAAAGGAATGAGCTAACTCATGAAGATCTCGTTCATTTATTTTAGGAAGATCCGCATGCATGATTAAAATGACATCATTGGTTGTTTGTTCATAAATGGCTTCATTTAAACCATCGTTTAATGATGAGTTTGTGAAATATGAAGTTGAATGGTCTAAGTGTAGGTTACTGTCATTTGTAACAACTGTTATTGAATCACAGATTTTAGAATTGTTTAAAGTATCAATGGTTTTCTTTGCCATTGAGGCAGCTAAAATTTCTCGTTCAGATGAGCTTATAATATTTGCCAGTCTATTCTTTGAAGATGAAAACTTTTTAATCGGTATAAATGCAGAGACATTCATTTATTTTGATTCAAGCTCATCAATGATAGTCTTAGCAAGTGCATTTTTTTTATCAAGACTGTTCATAATTAAATCGGTAATATGCACCTCATAACCTAGATCATTTAATGCATCAGACTCACTTACATCAGATGAGTCTATAAAAATCCTTTGTGAATAATTTTTATAAAATTTAGCAATGGTTTTTACGCATACTTCTTGGCCTAGTTCTTGCATCATTTTTGCTGTTGGTCCTTTTAATGACTGAGCATTAACAATTGGACTTATGGTTGTAACTTTATGTGAATAATCATGTAAATAGTTTTTTAGTTTGGGTAACTGAAGCATTGGATTAATACTTACGTAGGGATTTGATGGGCATATGATAATTTCATCATAAATTGATAAATCAAGGTCTTTGTTAAAATCTGCCTTATCAAGCCCCTTGAAAACAAAATCAGTTACAGGTGGTTCGCATTTCAATTTAACAAAATATTCTTGAAATGAAAGCAGCCTATTTTTTGTTTGTATATAAGTTTCAACAGATTGATTACTCATTGGAAAAATATATTTCGGCAGATTGAATGACTCACATAAATCATGTGTTGCTTCTGTAAGAGATTGTCCTGAATTAATCAAATATGTTCTTTGAATATGGGTCGCTAAGTCTTTGTCTCCAAGTTGAAACCATGTTTCTCCTTTCATATCAGACAAAGCTGAAAGCATATTCCATGACTCATCTTTTCTTCCCCAGCCCTTTGATGTATCGGATTCACCGGCAAGGGTATACATCACCGTATCAAGATCGGGACAGATTCTTAAACCAAAATGCGTGAAATCATCTCCAGTGTTGACGGCAATAGTTAAGCTAGCTGGATCCATTGAATTTTTAAATCCCAAGGCAAGCTTGGCTCCTCCAACACCTCCGCACAATAGTAGATAATTTTTCATCTAAACAAATCCTCTTCTTCGCTTCTAATTAAAGATCGAGAGTCGCTAAGATTATTTTGTTTAAATTTATAGCCTTTAATTAATACAACGGGTTTTTTTTGTGCAGCCTGACCCATCAATAATGAAGCTGCTGCTGCTAATTCGTCAGCAATGCCTATTTGAGTTACTTTTAGCTCATTATCATAAAGATCTTTTTTTCCTCGTTCATCTAAAAGACATTCAATGTTATGGCTCCCTATCGTAAAACCTACTATTCCATTTCTAAAAGGTCTACCCATGGTATCGGTGATGATTACAGAAATATTTTTTTGAAAATGTTGAGATATAGTTTCTGAAATCTTCTTTGCAGATTCATCAGGCTTTTCCGGCAGCAACAAGACAGTATCTTTAAGTTGATCGATGTTAGATCTATCAATTCCTGCATTTGCATGAATAAATCCCAATTTATGCTCAACAATTAGCACCCCCATTCGATAGCGTACTACCTTTTGCGATTCATTTAAGATTGCTTGAATAAACTTTGGATCTTTATCAATTTTTGTAGATAAGGTTATTGCCTCTTCTGAGGGGTTCAATTGTGAGATGTCCAGATATCTATTTTCTGATTTAGAAATAATTTTTTGAGCTATTGCAATGACATCTCCAT
>CAYVYQ010000011.1:0-26078 GCA_964455855.1 uncultured Gammaproteobacteria bacterium | reverse complement strand
TTGCTAAATCAGGCTTGCTCATAAGGAGTTAATCTAACATGAATGATAAATCTTACAGAAAAAATGTTGGCTTAATTGTGTTAGATCAAAATAACCAGCTATTAATTTGTAGACGCAAAGGCAAAAAAACTTGGCAATTCCCTCAAGGCGGAATTGATGCTGATGAATCTCCTATCAAGGCAGCTTATCGAGAGCTGTATGAAGAGGTGGGCATTAAGAAAAATCAGGTAAAGATAATTCAAAAGAGTAAGTATTGGTATCGCTATGACTTACCTGAGAAGTATAAACCATGGCCTAAAAGCTTAAAAAATTTTAAAGGTCAAACCCAAAAATGGTACATGTTAAAAGCTAATGCAGAACTAAAAATCAATCTATTGAATGAAGTGCCGCAAGAGTTTGTAGAATATAAATGGTCGGCCTATTGGCATGCTTTAGCCAGCGTTGTTCCCTTTAAACAAGATGTCTATAGAAATGTCCTAAGTGAATTCCTGCCAGCATATATACAATTGCATAATGATTGAAATTTTTATTTATCTTTCGCTTGGTGCATTTACAGGATTGCTTGCTGGTATGTTTGGAATTGGTGGAGGAAGCATATTAGTCCCATCTCTTATTTTTATTTTTTACGGCATGGGTTTTGAGGGCTCTATTATTGTGCTTATGGCGATAGGAACATCTCTGGCAAGCATATTTTTTTCCGCTATCTCCTCTGCCCTTTCGCATCACAACAAAAGCAGTGTGGAATGGTCATTAGTAATGCCGTTATCTGTTGGCATGATTGTAGGCGCTGTGATTGGAGCTGGATATGCAGCAACTCTTTCAAATGAAAATTTAAAGTGGATTATCACAATTTTCCTTATAGTTATTGGTATAGAAATGATCTCGGGCTTTACACAAACTCTTGCAAAAAAAGATAAAGGATTTATCTCTCTAGCTAAATTTATTGTTCCAGCGCATGGATCATGGATAGGATTTTTATCATCAATTATTGGTATTGGAGGCGGCTCATTTACAACTCCGTTAATGATTGCTGGAGGCTATAATATTCGACAAGGCATTGGAACCGCTGCAGCTTGTGGGGTTCCCATTGCTGCTGCAGGAGCAATTGGATACATGTATTACGGACAAACTGTTGAAGTGAATCTTCCCTCGGGAGCTGTTGGGTATGTTTTTTGGCCAGCTGTTATATCGATTTCATTGGCGAGCATTTTTACAGCCAAACTTGGAGCAAATATTAGTCACTCTATTTCTGAAAAAGGGCTGAAAGTCTCTTTTGGCATATTTCTAATTTTGGTAGGAATTTTGGTAGTAACAAATTGATCATCGAGTTATCAGATTTTTTTAATAACCCAAGCTTAATTGAAATTGGCTGGATTAGAATTCAATATTACGCTGTCACATGGGTCTTATCAGCTATTTTCATTTTTCAATATCTAAAAAATCATCAAATCATTGGAGAATTGAAATTAAGCACCGATCAAGTAAATGATGTTGTATTTTTATATGGGTTAATATTTGGCGCCATGCTTGGTGGCAGGTGTGGTTACATGTTCTTTTATGGTTTTGATCAACTAGCATCAAATCCGTTAAGTTTATTTTTTATATGGGAGGGTGGTTTAAGTTTTCATGGGGGTTTGATGGGCGTAATAGTCAGTCTTTATGTTTACTCTTACCAACATCGAATTTCTTTTCTTAGACTTGCTGACGCTATATGTATGGCTATGCCAATTGGGCTTGGCTTGGTAAGAATTGGGAACTTTTTAAATGGAGAGCTATACGGCAGACCCACTGATGGAACCTGGGGTTTTATTTTTCCAACTGATCCCTATGGGTTTACAAGACACCCATCTCAACTCTATGAAGCAATATTTGAAGGCTTCTTTCTCTTTATTCTACTTCTCTTCATTGGCGCAAAAAATAATAAACACGGAGTTATAAGTGGAAGTTTCTTATTGGCATATGGATTAATAAGATTTTTTATTGAATACTTTAGGCAGCCTGATTCTCACATGGGTTTTGTTGCATTACAATTAAGCATGGGCCAACTTCTTAGCATCCCCATGGTTATAATTGGGCTCATACTACTAACAAAATCATTAAGAAGAAATGAAGCAATATCTTGAGCTTTTAGACTATATTTTGCAACATGGCGAGGATCGTGGAGACAGAACTGGCACTGGTGTTATTTCATCTTTTGGTCATCAAATCCGATTTAATCTTGAAGACGGCTTTCCTGCAGTTACAACCAAATCCCTTGCATGGAAAGGAGTGGTGTCTGAGCTGTTGTGGTTTTTAGAAGGCTCTGATGATGAACGTAGATTGGCAGAGATTCGATTCCAAAAAGATAGATCTGAGCTAACCGATTTAAGTAGGTTTTCAACCATTTGGACAGACAACGCAGATAATCAAGGTGTTGAGCTTGGCTATGAAAATACTGCTACTACTAAAAAACTAGGTCCGGTATATGGCGTCCAATGGAGAAATTGGGCAGGCGTTGATCAGATTAAAAAACTGATAGATGATCTGCAATCTAATCCTAATGGGCGAAGACACATATTGAGCGCATGGAATGTTGAAAAAATTGATTCTATGGCACTCCCTCCGTGCCATGTAATGTCGCAGTTCTATGTTTCAAAAAATGGTCGACTGTCCTGTCAGATGTATCAAAGGAGTGCAGACATGTTTTTAGGTGTGCCGTTTAATATTGCAAGTTATGCATTGCTTCAATCAATTTTAGCAAACATCCTAAACTTAGTACCAGGTGAATTCGTGCACACCTTCGGAGATGCTCATATCTATAACAATAGCATTGAGCAAGTTAAAGAGCAGCTCACCAGAGAGCCTAAAAAACTTCCAAAGTTGATTATGCCTAATCTTGATTCGATAGAGGCGCTCAATAATTATTCTGTTGATGATTTTGTTCTAGAGGGATATGAGTCACATCCAGCTTTAAAAGCTCCAATGGCAATATAGATTGATGATTATTTCCCATTTAGTTGCCCTGTCTAATAATTTTGTAATAGGCGTGAATAATGATCTGCCTTGGAAGCTAAAAAAAGATCTTCAACATTTCAGTGCATATACTCAAAATAAAGCAATAGTCATGGGAAGAAAAACCTTTGAATCAATTGGAAGGCCTCTGCCTAATAGAAAAAATATAGTTATCTCATCTTCATTAGAATCCCAAGAGGATTTAGAAGTGGTTCCAAATCTAAATCAAGCAATTGAAGTCGCGAGTCAGTGGAACAAAGACAATTCAGCAGGTGAAGAAATCGTATTAATTGGTGGCGGTTATGTCTTTGAGGAAAGTAAAAATATAGTAAATAAGCTTGTGTTAACCAGGGTTGAGTGTGAAATTAATGGAGACGTATTCTACCCACAAATTGATTTAAGTGACTGGAAAGAAATATCACAGGAATCATTCAAACGAGATAACGAAAATGAATATGATTTCAGGATTGAAACTTTAGTAAAAACTTAGGAGTTTTTAGATTTAGCTTTAGATTGTTGAATAAAATCTCTTCGCAAGGCTAAATTCTTAACTCGGACCTCTTCATTCTCAGCATATTTAATCCAAGAGTTTGCTGTTTTCTTGATTCGTTTGTTTTCATCTCTTGCAGCAGCCCTAAATTGTTTTTTTGCTTCTTCAAAATTCTGTAATTCAAAATGCGCTTGACCTAAAACCAGCAAAGCTTGAGATCGACTTTTGACTTTAGGCTTTTTAAGACCAGCTTCAATTGCCCTGATAGAGTCTTCCATACGATCTTCAAAGAGATATAGGTTCCCCAATAGGACATATGTATCGCCATCTTTTGACATCTTGGCAGCTTTTTCTAATACAGGGATGGCCTTATCAATTTCCTGAGCCATTCTCCAAGCATCAGCCAAAAGCTTTAGCGTCTTCTCTTTGTCTTTTACAACGGCAACAACCTCTTCCTCACCGGTGTCTTCATCAGTGATGGTTACTTTCTTTTGCTGACCAGCAACTAAAACTTGTGCAGCCCAATAAGGATTTTTTTTCAGTAATAGCATTTGTGCTAAAGCCAAATACTCGCCCTCTTTATCCAGTAAATCTTTTTCATAAGCTGCTTTAAGAGTCAGCATATAGTCTTCCTCTCTATCCATTTGCTGATATGTACCGCCTAACTGAAGAAAGTACAATTTTTTAGGATAGTAGTTAACTAGAATTTCATAGATACCCACTTGCTGCTCTAGTGCATACTGAGCACTTATAATCTTCTTATCTTTTAATTCGCTAAAGCAGGCTGCTAAAAGAACATACCAATTTTCTTTGGGTCTATAACCCTCTTCTTCTGCAAGCCTAATGGCTTCTTCCATATTGGTTCTAGCTCTTACATAATCTGTTTTTTGAAAGTATGCCGAAGCAAGCAGATAATAGGATTGAGCTGTAACAGTCTCAACCTCACTCATCCATTGAAGAATTAAGCTAATACCTTTATCCCATCTCTCTTTTACTAAATTTAATTGAGCCAATGTTAATAATGACGCTGTTCTCAGAGGAATCGTTGCCTCGGGCTCTTTAAGAAGTTGCTCATATGCATACATGGCTTGATCGTAGTCTTCTTCACTGAAATAGAGATATCCCCAATAATTCCACATAACAGAACGATCATAACTTTTCATCTCAGCTCTATTATTTAATAGTTCAGTCAATATTGATTTAGCAGTTACCCAATCAGGATCATCTTCCTCTTTTTCGATAAATTGACCTTTGTTTTCTGGGTCTGGAACTTTTACAATTTTTTGTCTTTCAAGAGCCTCAACGATTTTTACAACTTTTTTAGCAGTAGAGCTTTGGAGAACTCGAGCTTTTTTATAGGTACGAGTTTTACCTGCTTTTTGAGAGCTGCCGCCTACAGATGGTTCATCAGCTCTGCTTTGCGCAGAAAGATTAATGGTGCTTAGAGTAAAGCCCAGAGCACATATAACAAAAATATTTCGGGAAATTGTCTTAAACATTAAGTCTCCTCCAAAATAAAAGTAAACTTATGAGGAACATCATCAACTCTAACTGCATTTCCGTCAACAATCTTTGGTTTATACTTAAGCTTTAAAGCAGCTCTAGAGGCTGCTGAATTAAAAATAGAGCATGGTCTAAATACAGTTTCTGGATTGGTTGGATCGCCACACATTCCCTCAAGAGGTTCAGCATTTTCAACTGTTCCAGTTTCAGTAATAGTAAAAGAAACAACTGCGTATCCCATAATTCCTCTTTCTTGAGCTCTTCTAGGATAAATAGGAGTCACTTTAAATAAAGGGATATATTCTCCGTCCCTAAAAAAAGATCCAGAGCCAGCAAAGTTAGCTTTTGGTTTTGGGACACTCACATCAACACCGGCTAACGGCGCGAGATCTAATTCCGGCTGTGCTATGTCCTCTGGTTGCTCGTCAGGCTCTTCAGGCTTATCAACATTATCGAACAAAGTATCAATATCTCTATCAGGCATAATGACATCACCTAATTTTCTAGAATTATCAGTTGGCAAGCTATCATCACCCAGATTAATCAATGCAACCATTAAAAAGAATAAACCAAGAGTTATAAACGCTGCAAAGCCAGTTCCGGCGAGGTATTTATTGTAATTGAATGCTTTGTAATAAATTGCTGCTAATGGTCCAAGTGCCTTGGCCAAGGTTTGATATAAAGTATTAATACTATTATTAGCAGTATTCAAAATAGTTCTCTATTTAGGTTCAGATGCAAGTGAAATATTATAAACGCCGGCTTCTCTTGAGCCATCCATAACTTTAATAATTGTATCAGCCATTGCTTTTTCATCAGCCTGAATTACAACTGAGCCTTGCGGATTATCAGCAAGAAGTTTTACAACATTTGCTTTTACTTGTCTTGCATCAATTCTTCTTCCATCCATCCAAATTTCTCCAGATGCACCAATGGCAATCAATATTGCTGCATTTTCTTGAGTTTCAGATGTATCTGACTCTGGTCTATTGATTTCAAGACCTGGCTCCTTAATAAAATTCGCCGTCACAATAAAGAAAATAAGCATGATGAAAACAACATCAAGCATGGGAGTCATATTAATCTCTGCTTCTTCTTCTTGAACTGCACTTGATATAGCGTTTCTTCTCACAATTTTCTCCTATTAACTAATTTCTAATTATCTCTTTAATTAAAGTCTCTTCTCTATTTCTTGCTGCATTTAAATATATAGTAGCAAATACACCCGAAAGAGCCGTGGTCATTCCAGCCATCGTTGGTAAAGTTGCTTTTGAAACACCTCCAGCCATCGACCTAGCATCACCGCCACCTGTAAAAGCCATCACCTGAAAAACCTCAATCATACCGGTGACAGTTCCTAGCAAACCAAATAAAGGTGCTAGAGCAACGCATGTATTTATTAGAGGCAGGTGTCTATTAACTTCGGTTCTTGCTTGAGAAATTAATTTTTCTTTAATTGCAGTACCTTTCCATGAGGCATGGTCTGAAACCGAATCCCATTCAGCTTTTAATTCGCCCATATAAACTTGATGGCCTGCATTAAAATACCAAATTCTTTCCAAGATTATTGCCCACATAAAAGCGGCAAGGATTGCAATCAACCAAAGCACACTACCCCCAGCAGACATAAAGTCTCTGAGAGTATTAAAAGCTTCGGTGACTGCGTAAAACATTAACTAATTACTTTGAATCTGAATGTTCTGCTACTATTCCTGTGCTTTGTTCTTCGAGAACATTAATAATTCCTCTTGCTGATGAATTAGCAAAAGAGTGTAAAAGCGTTGTTGGAATAGCAACTACTAGTCCTAAAACAGTAGTCACAAGGGCTTGAGAAATACCTCCAGCCATGATCTTAGGATCACCAGTACCAAATAATGTAATTTGTTGGAAGGTCACGATCATACCAGTAACTGTTCCTAATAAACCTGCCAAAGGCGCGACAACTGAAATAATTTTTACAACAGGTATCCCTCGCTCAATTGCTGGCCTTTCAGCCATGATTGCTTCAGCAAGTCTCAACTCTAAAGTTTCAATATCTTTGTTCATGTGCTCTTCGCCAACAGCGAGAACTCTTCCCAATGGATTGGTCTTATCATGAGTTTTTGATTTAGCTTGCTTGGCAACAGCAACACCCATTGTATATAAAGTAAATAACTTCCAAAAAGCGATTGCTATACCAATTAAACCTACAAAAATAATAATGTAACCAACTTCACGACCTTGATTAACTCTCTCCATTAGGCTTGGATTTTGAATAAGATTAGCAAGCAAACTTCCACCAACTGGACCAGTCGGGTCTACACCAAACTTAATCACTTCTCCAACCTCGGCATTAGATAGTTTTTTAGCTGAACTTACATAACGGCCTTCAGGCTGCTTTCCAAGGAATGCATACTGGCCTTTGCTGCCAATGTATTCTAGATATTTGCCATCACAGATAGCATTATAGAGTCCCACTCTAGTAACCATGCAATTCTCTGATTCACCATCAAGATTAATAACATTTGCATTGAAAGAAACAACTTCAGACCCTGCAACCATCTCCCTTTGAAGTTCATACCAAAGACCCTCAAGCTCTCTAATGGTCGGAAGTACTGTAGCGCTGGACATTTTTGAAGATAGCTCGTTTAAAAATGATTCTCTTTCTCTGCCATATTGTGCAGAAGTTAAGGAATCAGCAAAAAGTGCGCTAGCCTCTCCAGCAGAACTTTGCAAATGACCAAAAAGCTCAACCAGTGAACCTAGCTCTTTCTTATAAGCTGCCTCTTTGACAACTAAGATTGCATCATTTTTCTTATATTCAGCTTCAAGCTGATCAGCGATTCTTTCTTGTCTAGCTAGCTCTCTCTTTTCAGCAGCCAATTTTGCTGCTTGCTTATTTTTATCAGCAAGAAACTCAGCCTCTCTTTTAGCGTTAACGCTTTGCTCAGTTGTTCTCCCCTGTTCAACTAACTGCAATAAACCTTGAATAGTTGTAGGTTCGCCTTCAGCAGCTTCTTGAGCAAAAGTTGAGACTGATGCAATTAATGCAAAAGATAAAATGTATTTATTTAAATTTTTCATGAAGCTTCTCCTCTGAAGACAACCGGCAGCATCATAATATCCATAGGTGCTAGTTTTTGAGCCATTCGAATACCATCTCTAACAGTCACCCTGTAACTACCAGGCAATTCTTCCCAAGTACCTGTCTCATTGTCGTAATATCCTGTTTTTCTCTCATCCTTTGACTGGAAGAACATACCCAGTCTTCCAACTCTAAGAATATTCACAACCACCTCTTGTCCATCAAGAACAATGGTTTCATCATAAGCATCTAGTTTTCTACCGTATTCAGCTTCAATATTGTAAGCCTCTAAAATTTGTCGTACTTGCTCAGAAGCTGTGACCTTCGGATTTGAAAGAGAAGCTCTAACAAGATCCAATCTTTGTTTTCTTTCTTCTATATGAAATGGTGTATCAAGACTGACATACTTTTCCAAGCCTTCCAGCATTCTTTGAGCCAAGGGAGGAATCTGTCTTTGCATGACAACAACTTGAACAAGCTGCTCGTCATATTGATCCATCAGGTCAAGCTGAGCTTGGATTTGAATTCTTTTTTGAGCGTTGTAAAGCTTTAGGCCTTCAACTTGTTTTGATACAACCTTATATTCATTTACCAGCTTATCTGTAGCTGATTCAGTTGCATCAATTTTTTCTTGAGATTGAGCAGAAAGCTCAGTGTTATCTCTTCCAACTTCTAATACTAGTTCCATTTCTGTAGCCGCTACAAAGGTAGTCAGCATAGTAAGAACTACTAGGCTTTTCTTTAACATTTTTTTCTCCCTAGAAAAATGGTTCACTAGTCTAACAGCGTAGTGAAATTATTCAAACTTTTTTAATGGAGAGATTGTACCTAATTTTGCACAAAATCGCCTCACAATGTAACAAATAATGTATGGGTAAAATATAGCTATATTATTAAGAATTATTAACTAAAGATTTTAGGTATGAGCTTAGGAGTATTGTTTTTATATTCTTTGTAATCATCAAGATGGCCCCATTTCTTCAGTCCCCTGTATTCCAGCATTCTCACGCCACTTACATAAACCAATAATAAGTATGAGAAGATGGGAGAGAAAATTGCGAGATAGTTCATGCCCTCAAATGTGGAAATGCTCATCACAGTAATCCCTGCCCAGAGTGTGATTTCACCAAAATAGTTTGGATGTCTGGATCTAGCCCATAACCCCTCATTGATAAATGAGTCTTTGTTCTCTGGGATTGATCGAAATGCAGTTTTTTGATTGTCTGCTATGACCTCAATCACAAATCCAAAGATAAACATTGCAAGCCCTATGGCGAAGACACTATTTACAACAACGCCGGTTGGATTGGCAATAGCAACTAGAGCCGCTGATGAGCAAATAAAAACCCACATGCCCTGTAAAGTCCAGGTCATAAAGAATTGAGAAAAAGAAGTTTTGATAGTATCAAATCTGCCATCTTTTTTATCTTTATGAACTCTAATAAATAGAAATGAGCCCAGTCTAAGGGCCCAAATAATAATTGCTGCACCTATTATAAGGCTTCCAAGATCAAGACTTTGAGAAGTATTAGTTGAATATACAGCAAACGAAATAGCTGTTATGTAGGTAAGACTGCCAGTTAAATCATAAAATTTTTCAGTCTTAAATATAAAGGCTGGTATATATGCAATCCATTGGATGACAAAGATCATGACCAAAAGATGGCCAACTAAATTTACTCCCGATAGCTCAATGCTATTAAAAGAGATTGCATCTGCATAAAGCTTTGTAAAAATAAAAACTCCAGCGGCAATAGCTAAATTAGTTAAGTGTTTCATCACCCCTCCCATCCACATGTACGTTCAGCATTTTGAATATCTAGCCAATCTTTTAGTGGTTGATAATAATTTAGCATAGATTTGCCACTTAATTCTCTTGTCCCGGTGAGAGCTTCCAATGCGGTTTGCCACTCTTGACTTTGCCCTAGTGCAAGCATGGCTCTTAATTTTTCTCCAGCAAGCTCATTATCATATATTGAGCATTCATGAAGAGGCCCCTCAAATCCCATTTGATTACAAAGAGATTCATGAAATTGATATTGAAGAATTTTTGCTAGGTAATATCTGGTGTATGGAGTATTACCAGGAATATGGTATTTTGCACCAGGATCGAATGCATCAACATCACGGTCACGCGGCGCACCAATGCCTTGGTAAAATTCTCGTAATTCCCACCAAGAATTATTCAATTCCTCTGGACTAGTTTCACCTGTGAAGACCTTTGCTCTCCATTTATCTAACATTAAAGTCCAAGGTACAGACACAACACCATCAAGCGCTTGCTGCATCAATAAGGAAATTGGGTCTGCATTTGCCTGCCTAGCTTCCTCCATAGAAACCATATCAATTTTTTGCAGATAATCTGGAGTTATTGATAATGTCAGTAAATCTCCTACAGCCTCATGAAAGCCATCATTTGCTCCACTTTGGAATATATCAGGTAGATCGCTGTAGGCTTGGTAATAAAAAATATGCCCTAGCTCATGGTGGATTACCGAAAAGTCCTCCGCATTCCTCTCAATACACATTTTAATTCTTAAATCATTTATATCTGAATTAAGATCCCATGCTGATGCATGACAAACAACATTTCGGTCTTGTGGCTTTATAAATAATGATCTTTCCCAAAAAGTATCTGACAGAGGCTCAAATCCAAGTGAAATAAAAAAGTTTTCTGCGATTTTGACCATTTCAATTTCATCGATATCTTTTTCAATCAGTATGTTGGTTAAATTTATCTCTGAAGAAGATGAGCTACTTTCCGGTGTGTAAACAAGGTCATATATATTTGACCAAGATTGTCCCCACATATTGCCCAAGACATGAGCAGGTAAATTTCCAGTGTTGGGCACAACTTCCTCGCCATAATAATTGGATAGCTGATCACGAACATGACAATGCAAAGCATCGTAAAGAGGCTTGAGTTCATCCCATACCCTGTCGGTTTCATCTAAAAACTCGTCTGCTGGCATGTCATATTGGCTGAACCATAAATCTGTCAAGCCGTCATAACCCAAATCATTGGCGCCTTGATTACCAATTTCAACCATTCTTAAATACATGTCTTTCATTGGCTTGCCAATATTTCTCCAGCCTTCCCATGCTTTTAGTAGCTCAGCTGGATCTCTTGAATTATCAATAATGGACTCAAATGCCTCCAAGTCGTAACAATCATCATCTGCAAAACAATGCTCTCCTGTACCGTACATAGCGTCTAATTCAGCGCTTATTGCAGAGATTTCTCCTGCCAACTCATCATTTAGCGGCGATGGCATGACAAACGAGCTCTTTATAAGGTTAAGTTTCCTTCGATTTTCTTCTGAAACCTCTACCCCATCAAATGAAGAAGCCTGTCGAGCTCGCTCTAATGCGAGCAATTGGTATCTTTTGCCATAGTCTGCAACTACTTTCTGTGAATCATAAGTGATAAAATTAGCTCCTATCCAATAGGCAGAGCTTACAATAGGGCCAAGGGTTTTATCTTCAAGCTCAACCCTTTGTAGAAATTCTTCTACATCGGATTCAGTTAGGGCATTCGGTTGCTCGCTTGAGCACGAGGAAAGCACTAGGATAGAAAGAAAAATAGTAGATAATAAAAATTTATACATTGAAAAGACCCCTTTTAAATACAATAAGAGAGTAAATCACACTATGAAAATATCAACAAGCCAATTTAGAAACGGTCTCAAAATTATTATTAATGATCAACCTTGTTCGATCCTCGAGCATGAGTTTCATAAGCCTGGCAAGGGACAGGCAGTGATGAGAGTAAAATTTAGAAATCTAATAACTGGCAAAGTCATAGATAAAACATATAAATCTGGAGAATCTGTAGAAGAAGCGGATGTCATGACGGTTGAGATGAGCTATCTTTATTCAGATGGAGCGCAATGGCATTTTATGAATTCTTCTACCTACGAACAAATTGCTATTAATGCTGATGTTGTAGGTGATGCAAAGAAATGGATTATTGGTCAGGAAAATTGTGAAGTTGTGATTTGGAATGATGAGCCCATTTCAGTTGAAGCTCCTCCGTTCGTTGAATTAAATATTGCTAGATCAGATCCTGGTATTAAGGGAGACACTGTTTCTGGGGCAACAAAACCTGCTGAATTGGAAACTGGCGTTACCATCCAAGTTCCCCTGTTTGTTGAAGAGGGAGAAAAAATTAAAGTTGATACAAGATCTGGCGAGTATTCGGGGCGCGTATAGACTTTGTATAACCAAATTTCATCTTCGTTAAGTGATTTTATTGATAATGAGTTATCTCTTCATGCTGATCAAAGAAAAGCATTATTAAGCAAGCATAAACTCACTCTTACAGATTCTCTACAAAAGGGTCACTGGACAACAAATCTATGTTTGGTTGCATCTAATCTTGCGAAGAAAAATCCTCGCGACATAGCTTTAGAACTAATACCTAAGCTAGAGAAGCAGCCTGAAATTGCAAAGGTGGAATTAGCGGGTCCTGGTTTTGTAAATATATTTTTAACTCGGGAAGCATTTTTAAATCAACTTGATGATGCCCACAAAAATCCAAATTCTTTTGCTAATTCTTCCCATGCATCCAATGAAAAAATACAAATAGAATTTGTTTCAGCCAATCCAACTGGCCCATTGCATGTTGGTCATGGTCGGGGAGCAGCCTATGGGGACGCCATCGGCAGAATCTTGCAACGATTAGGTCATGAAGTCTCTAGAGAATATTATGTAAACGATGCTGGAAGGCAGATTGATATTCTGGCATGCAGCATTTTTTTAAGAAAATTAGAATGCTTTGATGATGATAATTTTCCTGGCTCTGCATACAAAGGGTCATATATTTTAGAAATTGCTCAAGGCATAGAAATTGATTTAACTATATCGCAAGCTGAAAAAGAGGTTTTAATAGATGATCTTCCATCTGATGATGAGGAAAAAATAGATGTGTTGATTGAGCGCATCAAAATTAATTTTTCAGATAGTTGGTTATTAATAAGAGAGCATGGCTTGGACTATGTAATTAAGTCTATTAAAGAGGATTTAACTGAATTTAAGGTTATCTTTGATAACTGGTTTTTTGAGTCTTCGCTTGGAGAACTGACAGATAAAAAATCAGAAATTTCTATGGCGCTCGATCAAGTTAAAAAAGATCATGCCTATGAAAAAAATGGAGCTGTTTGGCTTGAGTCAACTAAATTTGGTGATGACAAAGATCGCGTCATCATCCGTGAAGATGGAAGAGGAACCTATTTATCGGCTGATTTGGCTTATCACAGAAATAAATTAGATAGAGGTTTTGACACCATTATTAATGTTTGGGGCTCAGATCATCATGGATACATTAAAAGAATCGAAGCAACCATTGAGGCCATGGGCTATAGCAAAAAACAAATGAAAGTTCAGCTTGTACAATTTGCTAATCTTTTTGAAAATGGTTCAAAGGTTAAAATGTCCACCCGAAGTGGAAATTTTTATACGCTCAAACAATTAATTGATGATATAGGTCCAGATGCATCAAGATTCTATTACTTGTCCAAACAGGCAGACCAGCACCTTGATTTTGATATTGGGGTTGCTAGATCTAATTCTAAAGATAATCTTTATTATTATGTCCAATATGCGCATGCAAGAATATGCTCAGTAGAGAAAAAATATCTTGAGTCAGGTGGCTCATTGCCAAACCAATTTAATGATGATGATTTTGATGGTTGCGATGAGCTGCTACAAATGGCTTTAAGTGCACAATTTGTGATTAAGAGTGCAGGAGAAAACCTACAGCCACATCTTATTGTTTATTATCTCAGAGATATTTCACAAAGCTTCCATCAGTTTTATAACAGCGTAAATATCCTGAATGCAAAACAATCAGAGCAGAACAATATTATTCGATCCCTAATCATTGTGAAATCTGTAATAGCTTCCTCTTTAGAATTGTTAGGCATTGAGCCTTTAGATAGCATGTAATTAATGTGAAAGATTTTGCTAAAAAACACCCCATAAATAAGTCAAAAGCAAAAAGAGTTAAGACTTCTTTGCGAGCAAAAAGAGAGCTCAATCAACCGCTTAAAATAAAACATCTGCTCATAATCGCTGCTATGAGCGCTCTGCTTTTATTTACATCAAATGTAATTCTACAAACTGATGTTGTGAATATCAGGGGTAATGTCAGCAACCCAAAAGTAGAATTCTTGTATCCGATAGAGTTGGCAAAGGATACGGTGCTGATTGAGCTAGAGGGAATAGTTGTTGAAGAAAATTGTGAGTATCTAGTCCAAATCGAATCCTACGGAAAAAGAGTATATGCACAGGAGCAACTTAGCTCTCTGCTTACTTTAGGCTTAGAGTCTTACGTTGAAAAAACATTTAGCTCTAAGCAGCCAGATAAACCATTATTCAGGGTTATGTCAGGTCCGTATCTCAATAAATCTGAAGTAAACAATGCTAGAGAGCTGCTCATGAAAAATGGCAGGCAGCCTCTTATCTATAAAAAATGCACCAAGACATAGCAGATAGACTGACAGATATTTCTAGCAGGATTCAAAAAGCTTGCCACCAAGCTCAAAGATCTGAGGATGAGGTAAGGCTGGTTGCAGTTTCCAAATTACAATCTGTTGATGTCATCAAAGAGGCTTATGCGCTTGGCATAAATAATTTTGGAGAAAACTATGCACAAGAACTGGCTGAAAAATCGTCAACTTGCCCCAATGATATTGTCTGGCATTTTATAGGCCCCATTCAGTCTAATAAAGTGAGCTTGATTGCTAAACATGCTCAATGGGTGCACTCCATAGACAGAGAAAAAGTTGCTATGAAATTAAATAATGCCCTTGAATCTGAAGGCAAAAAAATTCATGCATTGATCCAAGTCAATATTGATCATGAGGAGTCTAAGTCAGGAATTTTGCCAGAGGAAACAATTGATTTTGCGAACAAAGTAATCGCGCATTATCCAAACTTAATCCTTGAAGGTTTAATGTTTATGCCAAAGATTAATGCCTCTAAAAAAGCTAAAATAGAAACCATGAGCAAAATAGTTCACTTACATAATTCTTTATTGTCTGAACTCCCTAGGTGCTCTCACCTGTCTCTAGGAACATCAGGTGACTTTGAGGAGTCGATTCTCAAAGGGTCGACAATTTTAAGAATTGGAGAGAGCTTGCTAGGCAAAAGATCATGAAAATTTGTTTTCTAGGGTGCGGCAATATTGCGCAAGCAATCATTGATGGATTATTAAAAAGTGGTATGCAGCCATCTAACATTGCGTGCATTGAAAGAAATGAGCATAGAGTGAAATCGCTAAAATCTCAGAATTTACAAATAATTGAATTAGATAATTTAGCATCACTTGATTTTGATTTAATTGTATTAGCCGTGAAACCCAAAGATGCTTTGAGCGCTGAAGAAAGTATATTTAAGCATGCACCAACAGCAGTCATATTAAGCGTGGTTGCAGGAATTGGTATAGAAAAGTATTCACAGCCCAAATCCATAATACGCGCAATGCCGAACACAGCATCCGCTTTTGGAAAAGGAGTAACAGCTATCTATGCTATGGATCAGAACTCAGAGGCATTCGGCTCAGCAAACAGTCTATTTAAAAAAGTTGGGCATGTTTTAACACTACAAAATGAAGATGAAATGCATAGATTTACTAGCATCATTGGAAGTGGCCAAGCTTTTTTATTTCAAGTGCTCAATACCTATCTTAAGGAATTAGAAAAAATATCTTTTACCGATCAGGTGGCTACTAAATTAATGTTTCAAGATTTTATTAGCAGCTTGGGTGACTCGTTCTCTCAAGACTCAAATTTTGAAAGCTTAATAAATAAGATAAAATCTCCAGGAGGAACTACTCAGGCCGGTTTAGAATCCCTTGAAAATAATAATCTTGATAAAATTTTACAAGATGCTTTTCAGGCTGCTGAAGATAGATCCATTGAGATTAGTAATGAGCAATAACAGACGATACTTTAATTAATATGATTAGTGTAATAGCAATAATATTGGGCTTTGCAAGCTATGCATTCGTAATCCTTTCGGTGTTCCGGCTGCTACGAGTTAACTATTTCAATCCAATAGTTAAAATATTTGCGACTTATCTTGAACCAGTCTCAAAAAGCCTTTTCTTCTTTTTGCCGCCTCTCTTTGCCGCAATTGCTGTTGCCCTGATACTTAAATTTAGCTCTTTTTATTTGGCATACTCATCTGGCTATGAAACCCTAACCCTCTTCTATATTTCTGTAATAGATGTTTTAAATTCTGGATTTAGAATTTTGTTTTATTGTGTTATTGGTTCAGTGGTGCTTAGTTGGGTTGCCCCTGGAAATAATCATCCTTTATTGCAAATTATTGAAGAAATTTCTGCGGGCATTTTGAGTCCTGTTAGAAAGTTTCTGCCTCCCATGGGTGGCTTAGACTTTACTCCTATCATTGGATTGCTTGTATTAAATCTTATTAATTCCTCGTTGGTACAAATAATCAGCTCCTTGGTATGAAAACAGTATCTGAAAAAATATCTTTTAAAGATCCTCTAACGCTTCAGTCCGGTGATGTTCTACCTGGTTTTGAACTAATGACAGAAACCTATGGGGAGCTTAACTCAGATAAAAGTAATGCTGTCTTAGTGTGTCATGCCTTCTCTGGCAACCACCATGCGGCCGGCATAAAAGATGGAGAAAATAAATCAGGTTGGTGGGATGAAATTATTGGAGACGGCAAGACAATTGATACAAAAAAATATTTTGTTGTCTCGTTGAATAATCTTGGCGGCTGTCATGGCTCCTCTGGACCGACCTCCATTGCTGCTGAGTCTGGCCAACCTTATGGTGCAAGTTTTCCTGAAGTATCGGTAAGTGATTGGGTTGAGACTCAAAAACTATTGGCCGATCATTTAGGAATTAATTGCTGGGAAATGGTCGCTGGTGGAAGCTTGGGTGGAATGCAGGCACTTCAATGGGCAGTTTCATATCCTTCTAGAATTAAAAAAGCTGCAATTATTGCCGCCTCTTCAAAAATAAGCACACAAAATATTGCATTAAATGAGGTGGCCAGAGAAATAATTAAAAAGGATGAAAATTTTCACAACGGTGATTACCTTTCAAAAGGTGAGTCACCTAAGAAGGGATTGAAGGCTGCAAGAATGCTTGGTCATATCACTTATTTGTCTGAATCTAATATGAGCAAAAGGTTTGGTAGGAAGTTGCAAGACCCAGAAAATAAAATGGATGCTGACGTAAACTATGAAGTAGAAAACTATCTTCAATACAAAGGTGAGCAATTTGCTAAAACCTTTGATGCGAACAGCTATATTCTGATGACCAAAGCCATGGATAGCTTTGATCCAGCAAAAGATTACGATGATGATTTGGTAACATGCCTCCAGAAGGCACAAGCTAAATTACTCATTGCATCTTTTGATTCAGATTGGCTGTTCCCAAAAGAGTATGGATTAGAAATCCAAATGGCTGCCATCAAGGCGGGCATCAATAGCGCTTACATAGAGCTTGAGGGCGATTATGGTCATGACAGCTTTCTCTTTCACTCTGATCGGTATGCTGCCGCGCTAAAAAACTTTTTAAATTCAAATGAATAATCAGCTTCAATCAATTGTCCTAGATTGGATACCCGATCAATCTATGGTTATAGATTTTGGTTGTGGGGATGGAACTCTTCTTAGAATATTGGCCGAAAAAAAATCTGTAAAAGGTTATGGGGTCGAGATTGATGGAGGAAAAATTAATTCGTGTATTGCCAACAGCGTCTCAGTCATCCAACAAGATATTGATGCTGGCATCCAAAACTACATAGGTATGGGTTTTGATATTGCCATCATGGCTAGCTCCATTCAGTGCCTAAGAAGTCCAAGGAATGCCATGCGAAATATCTTACAGGTTGCAAATGAGTGTGTGATCACTTTGCCTAATTTTGGAAACTGGGAACTCAGGTTGGGATTGTTGAAGGGCAAAATGCCTTCCTCGGCTCAACTTCCTGCTAAATGGTATGAAACAAAAAATCTTCATCTTTGTACAATTGCAGATTTCGAAGACTTATGTGCAGAAGAATCTTTTAATATTCAAAAGAAGGTGTATTTAAATAGTCGAGGTAGTTCTTCGTGGCTGGCTAATACTTTCCCTAACTTATTTGCTGCTGAGGCAGTTTATCTCATTGGCTGACAAACCAACCATTGTTGTTGCAACTAATAATCCAGGCAAATTAAAAGAATTTGCCCTGCTGTTGCCTAACTTTAAAATAATTTCACAAAGCTCGCTAAACATTTCACCAGAAGAAGAGCTTGGTGAAACATTCTTTGAAAATAGCCTTCAGAAAGCTCGAGTAGCAAATAATGCTTCTGGCATGGTATCGCTGGGAGATGATTCAGGCTTGATAGTACCAGCCTTAAATAACTTACCAGGATTGCGCTCTGCTAGGTATGCACATGAGAATGCAACGGACGAAGAAAATAGGCAGTATCTTAGAAAAGAACTTGAGGCGCTAGATTTAAATCAAACGAAGGCATACTTTGTTTGCGTTTTAGTTTTGGTGCAAGCTCCTGCAGACCCCTTCCCTCTGATTGCAACCGGACTGCTTGAAGGTTCCGTAAAAACAACAATGCAAGGAGCCAATGGGTTTGGTTATGACCCTATGTTCTACCCAAAGGATAGCAATACATCTTTGGGGGAAATGAATGCAGAGCAAAAAGCTTTGCTTAGTCATCGAGGAAAAGCTATCCAAGTGTTGAAAAGAAAGATTCAAGGATTTGCTTCTGAATAAAATACCTATCAGTCTTTATGTTCACCTGCCTTGGTGTGAAACACAATGTCCCTATTGTGATTTTTCTATTACCACTGAACCTGTAGATGGCAACGATGCAAGGCTGGCAGAAGCAATCATCAAAGACATTAAACATTCCAGAGATTTTATCGCTGGTAGAAAATTTAAAAGTGTTTATTTTGGTGGTGGCACGCCTTCGCTTGCTTCAACCCAATCAATCAAACAGATATTAGATTCTGTTAGGGATAAGCTTGAGTCCTCTGAGACTGAAATAACTTTAGAGATGAATCCAAACGATGTTTCTGAAAAAAAAGTAGAAGGATTATTGGGAGCAGGTATTAATCGAATATCACTAGGTATCCAAAGTTACAGCGATCAAGAATTGCAAGCTTTGGGACGCAATCATGATCGCAAGTCTGCGATTAAAGCCACCAAAAAACTCAAAGACATCAATTCAACCATTGATTTAATTTATGGCATTGAAAAGCAAACACCTGGGTCGGTTGCTAAAAATTTAGAAACAATTATCGATTCAAATGTAAATCATCTGTCTTTGTACCAATTAACAATTGAGCCAAATACTATTTTTTATAAAAAAGAGTTGCTGCTGCCTGGTGAAGAAGCGATTGAGAAAATGGAAATCATTGCAAAAGATCTTCTTGAAAAAAATGGTTTTCAGCAATATGAGGTTTCTTCATGGTCCAAACCAGGATATGAAAGTCAGCATAATTTAAATTACTGGCAGTTTGGCGATTTTTTAGGAGTCGGACCAGGGTCACATAGCAAAATATCAAATAAGCAAGAAATAATCAGATACAGAAAAATAAGACCCCTAGAAGGTTACATACAAAATCAAAAATTGGCTGACTTAAAAACGATTGCAGGCAATGAGCTTGATATGGATCTTGCAATGAATCTGCTAAGAATTAAAAATGGTTTGCAGCACCAAGACATAACAATTGATCTACCTGCAAGTTTTTTAAAAAAATATCAAAGGGGTGTTGATGAAGGCTTGCTGTTAAAAGATAAAATTGGGGCTACTCAAAAGGGATATCAATTCCTCAATGAGACTATTCAACTATTTTTTTAGAACACTTAATAAAAAAGTATGTATTGATCTGCCCTCATTTATTGCTCGCTGTTGGAAGCGAGTGATAGGCATGCCTTCATTAGAAATTTTCTTGAATAAGAAATTTTCTTTAGATTTTTCTGCCTCTTCTACAATGGACTCGGCATAATTTTCCCAATCCGTTGAAATATATACCGTCCCCTCTTCCCTTAAAACGTTTCCTAAGACTTTTAAAAAGTCGTGTTTAATTAATCTGCGTTTATGATGTCTGGCTTTTGGCCATGGATCGGGGCAAATAATATAAATTTCATCAAAAATTTTATTTGGAAGTTTTAAAAGTAACTCGCGAACATCATCATCATAAATTTTTATATTGTTTAAGGAATTCTGAGCGATGCTATTAAGAAGGCTGCCTATTCCTGACAGATATACCTCTGATGCAACGACTAGTGCATTCGGATTTTTAGCTGCTAAGAAAGCTGTGTTTTCTCCATTGCCAAAACCTATCTCTAAAATAACTTTTTCATAGCTCTGGGCTAATTCAGAAAGCTCATTGGCTCCTGATAGATGATGGTGTTCCAAAGATTCTAATGCGCTTTTTTGGGATGCGGTGATTCGACCAAGTCTTTTTACAAAACTCGTTAGGTAAGGCTTATCTTGATTAATAAGGCGATGCCTTGCTTAGGCTGCGTTAGACATGGCGGCTTTGAGTTTTTTCAATGCTCCATTTTCAATCTGTCTAATTCTTTCTGCAGAAACATTGTACTCATCTGCTAAGTCATGAAGAGTTTCTTTTTCATCTGCAAGATATCTTCTTGCGATAATATCTTTGCTACGTTCATCTAGGCTAGACAAGGCCATGGAAAGCTCTTGTGCATTATGCTCAGAAACTTCTTGTGCCTCGACGAGAATTTCTGGGCTGGATGATCTATCTTCAAGATATTGAGATGGAGAAAGAATATCGCCCTCATCATCGCTGCCAACTGGGGCATCAAATGCTGAGTCATGAGAGGTCAATCGATTTTCCATGTGCAATACATCTTTCACTTCTACGTTCAAATCTTCTGCAATTTTTTCAGCTTCTTCTTGAGTCAACCAATCCAATGTTTTTTTCTTACTTCTGAGGTTGAAGAAAAGTTTTCTTTGCGCCTTGGTTGTCGCAATTTTTACCATTCTCCAATTTTTGAGAATGTATTCATGGATTTCAGCTTTGATCCAATGCACAGCAAAAGATACAACCTTGACTCCTCTGTTAGGATCAAATCGATCAACAGCCTTCATCAGTCCAACATTACCTTCTTGAATAATGTCAGCCAGAGGCAGGCCATAGCCTTGATAAGATCTTGCAATATGCACCACAAATCTTAAATGTGATAAAACAAGTTGACGAGCAGCCTCAAGATCATTGTTGTCGTAAAGCTTTTGCGCTAATTCTTGTTCCTGCTCAGCAGTTAAAATAGGAATAGCGTGCACACAAGACAAATAGGATTCTATATCCTTGCCTGGAGTTGAAAGCGTAATTGTTTGTAAGTCTGTACCCATATATATGTTTTACTAATAACTAATTATAACTCATAGTTATTAGGAACAGATAATTATAGCAAATTTTTACTAAAACCACCTATTAGAGACAAAATTGTCTTTTTTTCGTTCAAATTGCTAATTGCGATGAACATAGGATTTAATATGCTATCTTTTTTGCCATATTCAAGGGGTTTATGGCTATCTATTTGAAATATCCCTCCCCCCCTAGATCGAAGGACAGCATCAGCCGCAGCTATATCCCATTCAGAAGTTGGGCCAAACCGTGGATAAATATCAGCTTTATTATCTGCCAAAGCACAAATTTTAAGAGAACTGCCTTTAGATATAATTTTCAATCTTTTTCCTTTTTTATCTAAAAAATTTAAAAAAGCAGTATCTACAACAGTTCTATGACTTCTGCTTGTAACTATCCGCAGGATCGCTCGTTTTTTAGTATCAGCTTTGATTTTCTTGCTTGTTTGGTTTGCTATGCCTGACCAAACTTGATCAAAAGCTGGCGCACCGACAACGCCCAACACAGGTTTGCCATTTTGAATCAGCGCAATGTTGGTTGTGAACTCATCGGATTTATTAACAAACTCTTTCGTTCCATCAATTGGATCAATTATCCAAAACTCTTTTGCTGGCTTGTAATTTGTTTGCTTGAAACTCTCTTCTGAAACAACTGGAATATCAGGAAAGTGTTTCTGCAAAAACTTAACGATGACTTTATGGGCATACATATCTGCAGCTGTCACTGGAGATCCGTCTTTTTTTTCTTGAGCACTAGACCTTGGATTCTGATAAATTTTTAGAATCTCAGGAAATAAACTACGCGTTAACTCCTCTAATTGAGGGATAATAGGTTCTAAATTTTTAGATAACATTTCATTAATGGTAAAGCTTAATTCTACCACTGCAATTCTCTCAGATCTTGACGGAGTTATCTTAGATCTTAGTTACGATATAAAGTTTTGGGAGTTGTGGCTGCCAGAACATGTAGCAGATCAAACCAATCAAAGCATAGAAGAAGCTCAAGAAAAGATTCAAGCAGAAATAGATGCACAAAGAGGGACTCTAAATTTTTATGATCTAAATTATTGGGATGATCTGCTTGATGTTGACTGCATGCAAATTATTAAAGCAAAAGAAGAGAAGTGCTCTTATTTAGCAGGATCGCATGAAGCTCTGCAAAGATTATCTGTTTTAAAAAACCCTAAGCACATTCTGACCAATGGAGACCCAAGGGCGCAGGAATATAAAGCTGAAATTCAAGATTTTCTAAAATTTTTTGATTCAATCTTTTACAGCATGCATGCCGGTTACCCGAAAGAACGAAAAGAATTCTGGGCTTTGGCAAGACATAATTTAAATCTGGATTTTGAAGATGCAATATTTATTGATGATGATTTTAAAGTGGTCACAGCTGCAGTTAAAGCAGGTATCAAACAAGTGATCTGGATCACACCAGGCAAAAATAGGATTTTACAAAATGGTATTGAAACATTTCCTAGTCTTAACGACTTAGTTGCTGCAATTACTTGAATCTAGATTCTCATAATCGAGAGCCTGCAAAATACGCTCAAAGATTTCCGTGTTATCCATCACTCCACTAAAAAGCTCTGAGCCTGGGCCATAAGCATAAATATTTATCGGTGACAGGTCATGACTTCCAGTGGTCCATTGCGCTCTAATATTTGAACCCTTCGGGCGCTGTAAAACCAAACCTCCGGTAGCATGATCTGCGGTTACAAGAATCAGGGTGTCTTGATTTTCGATAGCAAAGTCTGTTGCAGCCTGAACAGTTGCATCAAAATCAGCAAATTCAACCAGCATGTATTGAGCATTATTATCATGCCCTGCCCAATCGATTTGACTGCCTTCAGACATTAAAAAAAATCCAGCACAATTTTGAGATTTGTTTTTAAGAAAATTCAGGGCAACCTGAGTCATTTCAAGCTGAGTAGGAGTTCCTAGTCTCCTATCAAATCCGTCTTCGGCAAAAAGACCTATGACCTTTTGTTTGGAATAAAGCAAATCTGTATCTAAAAGCTTCTTGTCATAAATCATGAAAGGGCTATCTGCTGATGGTGTGACATTAAAAAATTCTTGGCCACCGCCCAGTGCTATATCTATGTCAGAATCCAGAAGCATTTTTGCGATTTCTTTTTCTTTATAGCGACTATCAATGTGCGCATAAAAAGCTGCAGGTGTTGCGTGGGTAATGGATGAGGTTGCAACTAGACCGGATTTAAAACCTTTTGTGCTTAAAAGTTCAGGAATGGTGGGTAGAAATTTTTTCTCAGCATCTACTGATAAATATCGATTAATTGTTTTAACCCCAGTGGCCCATGTTGTAGCAGCAGCGGCTGAATCGGTATTCAGGCTATCTGCAGAATGATTGTAAACAATGCCTGTGATAGGAAAGTTTTCAAAAGATAGTTTGTGATTAGGGCCGCCGGTTGCAAATTTTGCTAAAGCGACTTGGTTGGGGCCCATGCCATCTCCAATAAACAAAATAACGTTTTTTGCTTTTGATTTAGAGACTTTTTCAAGAGTCTTGGATGGTTTTGTGTCAGAGCCGATAGCAACCAACTCTATATTATCTCCAGATCCACAAGCAAAGAGCATGCAGGCGCTAACAATGAGCAAGGGTTTTTTCATGATCTTACCTAATGGGTTCCAATGACTCTAGACGAGTATTATGCACCTCATCAGGTGACAGTGAATAATCAAAATCATAAAGGGCGCCTTCCCAATCGCCGTAGGCTATGTTTTGAAGCATGAACCACTTTTCGCCCCAATAATCTGCATATTCTTCAACAATGGCTTTTCTCTTTTGCGGGCTCAAATTGTTATCTTTGGCATCTACAAAGTCACCCAAGTTATCTCCTGCCATCAGCAGGACTCTGTATTCTTGAGCCACCAATGCTCTTCTTGAACCTTTGTCAGAACCCCAATTATTTTCTCCACGCATTAAAATTGTCTCTTTGGTTTGATCCCAGGGTATGCCAAGCTTTGTCAGGTTATTTTGGGTGGCTTCTTTTAATTCAACCACTCGGTTGGTGATATAAAAAATTGTTACGTCTTTTGAGGCTGCATAATTAAGAAAATCTTTTGCTCCAGGAACCTCAGTGGCAGCTTCTTCCTTGCCCCAACTGACCCAGCCTTGGGGATACTTGGTGCCATCTAGAATCATTCGAGCTTCATAAGCAGTGTTGTCCAAAACTGTCTCATCTATATCGACTATGATTGCTGTTTTTTTGTCCTTAACATTTTGGCCGGGCAAGGCACTCCATGTGGGGTTTGCCAAGGCTTTGTCTAATGCTCGTTTGGCTGAGCTAAATGTCTGGAGGCTACTGGCCAATCTTTCAGCTGCAGTCTGTTGATAAAGAACAGACATGATATTTTGTTCTTTGAGGTCTCTAACATCTTTGTTTGCGTCATCTGCAAAACTCACTTCTGTTGTGATCAGAGCATTTAAAAGAAATAAAGTTTGCCAGAGACGTGCTTTCATAGATTCAAGCTATTATAATTTTTTGTTTAGATAACCTATTGTAGCTATGAGCAAAGAAATAATCACCAAATTAGATGAGTTAGATAATGGACTTAAAAAACTCAGCACTGAGAGAAAAGTAGTTCTCCCTCATCATAAGACATTTGAATTAGTCGATGAGCTTAGAGAAATAGTTCAAAAGATCAAAAGTGAAGTGGGCTCAAATGAGTAAATACACATGTTTTGATGTCAGCGTTAAGGATCATGTGGCTCATGTGGTCATGAATCGTCCCGATGAATTTAATTCAATGACTCGATTATTCTGGAAAGAGCTGCCAGAAATAGTCAAAGAATTAGATAAGAATGCGGAAGCTAGGGTTATTTTGCTTAAAGGAGAAGGTAAACATTTTAATGCAGGCATGGATTTAGCAAATTTTGCTCCTGCAGACAAAGACGGTCCAAAAAAAGATCCTGCTCGAATGCGTGAAACTTTTTATCATGAAGTGCTCGAGCTGCAAGATACCTTTACAGCTTTAGAAGAATGCCGCATGCCCACAATCGCATCCATTCAAGGAGCATGTGTAGGGGGTGGAATTGATATGGTAGCTGCGTGTGATATCAGGCATTGTTCATCCGATGCTTTTTTTAAGATTGCTGAAGTTGATATTGGGATTGCAGCTGACGTTGGAACGCTGCAAAGATTGCCTACCTTAATGCCACTGGGTGCTGTTAGAGAACTTGCTTATACCGGTAGAAAATTTCTTCCCGCCGAAGCGCTAGAATTAGGCTTCATGAATAAGGTTTTTGAGACCAGAGAAGAGCTTGAAAAAGGTTCACTAGAATTAGCAAAAGAGATTGCATCTAAATCTCCCCTTGTAACTCGAGTAATAAAGAAACAGATTAACTATGCTCGTGATCACAGCGTAAAAGAATCTCTTGATTATCATGCAGCATGGAATTCTTCACTGATCAGCGGTCAAGATATGGAAGCTGCCATGAAAGCTTTTATGGAAAAATCAAAAGCTAACTATGATGACTTAGAGCCAACACATTCATTTTGGGAAAAAGACGGTTTAGTTCCTTAAAAAAACTGGTTCTGATTCAGTCGAAAGCTTTTTCGAGTATTTATAACCTTCAGCATCAAAATTCTTTAAGTCCTCAGACTTAGTAACTTTGTTCTTAATCATCC
>CAYVYQ010000010.1:22740-31726 GCA_964455855.1 uncultured Gammaproteobacteria bacterium | reverse complement strand
AAGCACTGGTCCGCTGCGAAGAATCAAATACTATCCTGATAAGGTTTCAATCATAGAAAGATTTAGACTGATGCCTCCTCAAGACTGTGATAACGGTTGGTATCTTAGATATATAGCAGAGCACTCAATTTTAAATGTTGAAGAAGGCTGGAGATGGAGGTTTGATGATAAGTTGTTTGCTACTCTTAGACGACTCCATAATTATGAATTTAAATTTAAATGCCCTGCACTTTTTATCGCTGGAGGTAAAAGCCTATTATTGGAATCAAAAATAATGAAATATATTAGAGAGGCTTTTAAAGACTCTATGAAAGTTGAAGTAATTGAAGATGCGGCTCACCATGTCCCCCTCGATTCTCCATTAGAACTAATAACTTATATAAATAATTATTTAGAAGTGTGGGGAGAAAAATGAAAAAATTATTAATAATTATTACAGGGGTGGTTACATTATGTGTCATTGCACTTTTGTTGCTTGGAAATGAAAACACCACAGAGCCTTTGATTGGATGCGAAGATAATGAGGAGCTTAAAGTCTATTGTAATTTTATGAATCCTGAAGATTTGGCTCTTACCCCAGATGGAAATTTTTTAATTGTTGCTGAGTTTGGTGGAATGGCGCCCTTGGTTGAGATGACATCTGGTGAATTAAGCTTTTTTAATATAAAAGATAAAACTAAATCTAAAGCGAAGATTACTTTTGGAGAAAATAAATGGGGTTCCGATAACTGCTTAAGAGACCCGAGCATTCCCTTTGGTCCTCATGGCATTGATTTAGTGCAAAGAGACGATGGAAAGCTCCAACTTGCAGTGGTAAGTCATTATCCCAATGAGAGCATAGAGATGTTTGAACTGATAAAAAAAGATGGCTGGGCACTTGAATGGAAAGGCTGCATTGACGTTGACGGCCAATATTATTTCAATGACGTGTCCTTAGATACGTCTGGAAACTTTTATGCCTCGCATATGTTTGACTCTGACTTCTCTATGATCAGAGCCTTGTGGAATGTGTTTGCTAAATCAGACACAGGAATGGCTGTTAAATGGACTCAGGATCATAAATTTGAAGAACTTATGTATACAGCTGGATCTTTCCCAAATGGCATTGCATTAGATCAAAAAAATAATAACCTAATAGTGAATTACAACTTAGGGGATAAAAGTATTCTTTTTGATTTAAATTCAAAACGGCCTCTAGGAATCTATGAACACAATTCACCTGATAATGTAGTTATTCAAGATGGTTTTGCATGGGTTACTAATCATGATCATTCTGTTACAGAAACGTTAGGATGTGGAGAGTCGGCTAATTGCACACTTCCTTTTTCAGTTAACAAATTATCTTTGTTAGATCTTTCATTGGTTGAGTCCTATAAATTTAAGAGCAAAAATATGGGAGTCGGAACTGTTGGTTTGCCGCACGATGGATCCTTGTGGATTGGTTCATATCATTCAGACAGAATAGCAGAAGGTAATCTTTCTCTTAGTGAATAGTATTTATACTGCTGAGCAGGTCAAAGCTTTTGAGAAAAATTCTTTTATCAAGGAAGGTGACGACCTGCATGCAATGAAGACGGCTGCTAAGCAATCTGTTGAGATATTAAACAAAGATTATCCAACATCAGAATTTTTAATTTTATGTGGGCCTGGTAACAATGGTGGTGACGGATATTTCATCGGCATTGGTTTATCTGAGTTGAAAAAAAGTGTTAAGTTTTTAGATGTACTGGGTGATGCAAGAAAATCTCCCTTGTGCGAGCATGCATTTAAAGCGGCCAAAGGTTCACAATTTGTTAATGCAAAAGCGCTAAAAAATATTTCCAGCAAAACAGTTGTTGTGGATGCAATATTTGGAATAGGTGGAAGAATAGATTTGGGGAGCAAGTTAGAAAAAATTTTATCTGACTGCAATAAGTTTGATTCTAAAGTAGCCATAGATGTACCAACAGGACTTGAGAGTAATACTGGAGAAATATCTCAAGCATGTTTTAATGCAGATAAAACAATTACTTTTATTGCTTATAAACTTGGACAGCGAATCAATGAAGGTAAGAATTATTGCGGCAAGCTAATATTAAAAGATCTCGGACTTGGTATGGAAGAAAATGTCAGCCCAACATTAAAAGAACTCTCTTTTGAGGATATTAAGAAAAATATTCCTAAGAGAAAAGAAAGTTCTCATAAGGGAGATCATGGCAAACTTTTGATAATTGCAGGGGATGAAGGTTTTGGGGGTGCCGGCATTATGTCTTCAGAGTCTGGGCTGAAAACTGGAGCTGGGCTAGTAAAGCTACTCACTAGAAAGTTTCACGTCTCTGCAAGCTTAGCTAGAAATCCAGAGGTGATGGTATCTGGGGCTGACAATGCTCAAGACCTTGAAGCTAATTTAGACTGGCCTGATGCAGTTGTTGCGGGGCCTGGAATGTTCAAAAACTACTGGTCGGAACAAATACTATATAAGCTACTTGTCCATGTTGCTGACAAAAACATCCCCACTCTTTTAGATGCTGGCGCTCTTAGATTGCTAAGCCATAAGGCTTTTTCTAAAATAAAACTTCATAGCGAGATGGTGCTCACTCCTCATCCAGGTGAGGCAGCTGAGATGTTGAATATCCCTGTCAACGAAATTCAAAAAAATCGAATAAAATCAGTAAAAGCACTTCAAAAAAAATATGGATGCATCATTGTCCTCAAAGGTAACGGAACGATTGTTTGCAACAAAAATGATGCTTACCTTTGTTCTTCTGGGGGGCCAGAACTAGCTGTTGCAGGCTCTGGTGATATTCTCTCTGGAGTCATCGGGTCATTAATGGCTCAGGGGTTATCTCCATTTGATGCAGCAAAAACTGGAGTTGAAATTCATGCTCTTGCTGGTGCAGAATTTGTCAAAGATGTTGGCAGAATAGGACTAGCTGCTGGTGAATTGATCTCTTATATAAGAAAATTCTTGAATTAACCCTCAATGTTTAAACTCAAATTAAAGAATGAATCTAGAACATTGCTTTTAGGTTCAGCTGTTGGGAGTATTATTAAAAATCATGATTTTAAAAATTTTGAAATTCATTTAAATGGTAATTTGGGTGCTGGAAAAACAACTTTGGTAAGAGGCGTTCTTCAGTCTTTAAATTGGACAGATGTGGTGACCAGCCCTTCATACACCCTATGTGAAGAGTATGAGATAGATAGAAAACTCTTATTGCATGTTGATTTATATAGAATAAATTCCCTTGAAGATGTTGAAGTATTGAACCTTGATAGAAAGACTGACATGCAAAAAGTGATTTTTATTGAGTGGCCAGAAAATCTTCAGACAGATAGAGATGTCGACGTTATAATCAACTTAGATCATGATCATATGGCAAGACATGCCTCAATAAAATGCAAGGATATTGAGATTGAATCTAGCATTAAAGCTTATTATGAAACTAATTAATTTAAAATTTCTGCTTGGGATTTTCTTTGTTTTCACCTTAACAATTGAAGCCGCTAATAAAGTATCTTTTAGCAATATTTCTGAGCTTGAATCTGGAAATTTAAAAATAGTATTTAATCTAGATAAGATTGCGTTAATTAATTCCTATGCCTTAGATGATCCGTCAAGAATAGTAATTGACCTCAAGGAAACTTCTTTGAAAGAACCAATCAAATCTCAAACATTCTCTCCTATAAGGTTAATAAGAGCGAGTGAAGTTGGGAGCACTGTCCGAATTGTGATTGACTTAAAAGGGTCTGTGTATTGGAAAAAACCTTGGCAAGTAAAACACAAAGATCGCATTGATTTAATACTTGAAATTAAAAGAGATAAAAAGATCTCTAAAAATTTAAGAGATATTATTGTGGCAATTGATGCAGGTCATGGCGGAAGAGACCCAGGAGCGGTTGGGAAGAACATACTAGAAAAAGATGTAACACTTTTAATTGCTAGAGAGTTAGAGCGCACTTTAAAAAATACTTATGGGTATAAGCCAGTCATGATCAGACCCGATGATAGATATGTAGATTTAGATGACAGATATCAAAATGCTAGAAAACTTGGCGCTGATTTGTTTGTTTCTGTTCATGCTGATGGGTTTAGACTTTCATCTGTTAAAGGTGCATCTGTATATGTCTGGTCAGAAGAAGCATCCTCAATTACAGCCGAAACCCTTTCAAAGAATAAATTAACCTCCAGTCCAGAAGTAAACTCAAAGATTGGTAAGTTAGATGTAAGAGATTTTGATGAAGATGCGGCTAGGACTCTTTATCAAATAGCGTATGAAGCCAAAATAGATAACAGCGTTATTTTAGCAAAAAAAATATTAGAGCAATTAAAAAAAGATCCGTACACCAAAATGCATAAACCCAACGTAGAATTTGCAGATTTCAGAGTCTTGAAATCTATAGATATTCCATCGGTTCTTATAGAGTCGGGTTTTATTTCAAATCCTGATGATGCCAAAAGATTAGAAGGCAAAGCCGGAAGAAGAATGATAGCCAGAAGTATCTTTTTAGGAATACATAATTATTTTAAAGAAAAACCAAAACCAAATACTTTTATGGCCTCTCTTCCACAATATGTTGAGTATGAGATTCAAAAAGGTGATGTAATCTCAGAGATTGCCATTCGTTTTGGTGTTACTATTGATGAAATAATCAATTGGAATAACCTAAAAAATAAAAGCATTTACCCAGGTCAAATAATTCAAATTTCTATCTAATGTGGAATCTAAATAACAAAACGATCGTCATTTCTGGCGCTACAAATGGTATTGGTAAGGCTGCAGCTATTGAACTGTCTAAAGAAAATCCAAAACTATTGTTTACCTATAGAAATCAAAGCCTTGCAGATGAGCTTCTTGCAGAAATCAAAGATATATCTCCAAATACTCAAGTCCAGTCAGTATATTGTGATTTTTCAGACCAAGATTCTATTAAAAAATGCACCAATGAAATTAATGATTTGTGTGCAAATATTGATGTCCTCATCAACAATGCTGGTGTTGTGAATACTTCATATCATGAAACTGGTGAAGGCATTGAAAATACATTCGCGGTTAACCATCTTGGATATTTTCTTTTTACAAATCTTCTTCTCCAAAAATTAAAGGGTCATGATGAGACAAGGATTGTGAATGTCTCTTCTGCCGCTCATTCATTTGTAAAAGAAATGCAATGGGAAGATATCAATTTTAAAAATAATTTTGGACAAGGTCTCAGGTCATATGGTCAATCGAAGCTTGCTAACTTACTTTTTACAAGATATCTGGCCATCAAACTCTCAACAGACAATATTTCCGTCAATGCTATTCATCCAGGAGGAGTTAATACTTCCCTTGGAAGTCAGAATAAAGCGTGGTATAGCAAGCCTCTGAGATTAATTCTAAAACCCTTCTTCAGATCACCATTAAAAGGAGCTGAAAGTATTATCTATCTTGCAACCAAGCAAGATGATGGCGTGACAGGGGAATACTTTGTTGACTCAAAAATACACAAGTCATCAACTTATTCTAAAAACCTTGAAGAGGCGCATAAACTTTGGGACTTATCAGAAAAATTGGTAGGCCAAACTTTCGATATTTAAAACTCAATCGGATCAACATTTATGCTCCAACGAACCTTCTTGGAGATATTGTTGTTATCTATAATAAGTGAATCTGATAAATGAACCAGAAGTTTGTTTAAACTGATTCTTGTATCAGCCTGAATAACCAAATGATGATGATACGAACCTCTAACTTTAGATTGCATGGCTGGAATGGGACCAATAAGCATACACTTACTGGTATCTATAAATTGCTTCGCATAAGTTAACATCTCTATATTAGTTTGAGCTTTGGGAGATGATGCTCTAATCACAGCTTCGAATGAGTATGGGGGTTGATTTGTTGCCTGGCGTTGCTCCATCAAAGATTTAGCAAAATTTATATAGTTTCCGCTCTTTAGTTGCAATAAGTTCTGGTCACTAACATACCTAGATTGCACCAAGACAGTTGCGTTACCATCGGAACGTCCTGCCCTTCCAGCCACCTGAATTAATTGCTGTCCCATTTCCTCGACTGCAGATGAGTTTAAGCTTGTGATGCCTTGATCAACATCTACAGTTACAACCAACTCTAAATTTGGAAAATCATGTCCCTTAATGAGCATTTGTGTGCCTATGAGAATGCCCGTTTCAGAATTATTTATTTCTGAAAGTATTGTTTCCAGGGAGCCCGCTTTTGTTGTCGAATCTCGATCCATTCTATAAATAGATGTTTTGGGAAAAAGTTCCCTTAAGGTTTCTTCCAATTGCTCTGTCCCTGTACCAAGAAAAGATAGTTGCGCCTTAGAACAGCTTGGACAGTTTACTGGAACACCAAAGGCTGAGTCACAGCGATGGCAAATTAATCGCGCGGCTTGATGATGGAATACTAGGCTTGAATCACAACTATTACACATCGCTTTCCACTCACAATATGAACATATAAATTGTGGTGCAAATCCTCGTCGATTAATAAATATCATGGCTTGTTTTTTTTGATTTAAAGTTTGGCGAATAGCATCTATTGCCTGAGGAGCTAAACCGCTAACTAACTGCACATCATTAATATCGAGGATGGTAAATTTTGGTGGACTCTTTTGGGTAACTCTTTTAGTAAGGCGGATAGTTGCAAACTTCTTTTCTTTAACTAGCTTAAGTGTCCTTAAAGAAGGAGTTGCTGAACCAAGGATAATTGGAATTTTGATTATCTGCGCTCTTTTAATTGCCATGTCTCTTGCAGAAAACTTAAAGCCTTCTTGTTGTTTGTATGAAGCGTCATGCTCTTCATCAACAATAATGAGTCCAAGCTTTGGTGCTGGCATCATAACAGCAGAGCGCGTGCCAATCATTACTTTAATTTCACCACTGCGAAATTTTTTCCAAGTTTTATATCGAGCCGATGGTGTCATTTTAGAATGATAAATCCCTACCAAATCTCCAAATTGATCTCTCACCCTACTCTCAAGTTGAGGGGTTAAGGCAATTTCAGGAGCTAAAACTAAAACTGATTTATTGTTTAATAATTGCTCATAAATGCACCTTATGTAAACTTCTGTCTTGCCTGAACCAGTAACTCCATATAAAAGGGTAGGCAAAAACCCTTTTAAGTTATTCAAAAATTCTACAGCTTTAACCTGTTCAGAATTCAGTTTAGTTTTAAACTCTAGATTCGTTTCAATAATTTTTCTTCTGTCGATTATGGTTTCCACCTGAAAGATATTTTTTGTTTGCCTGAGATTTGTAGGCAAAAAGGAGCCTATGACTTCACCAATCGGATGCAAATAATAATCAGACGCCCATTTAAAAATTTTTAGCTCTGTTTTGCTAAATACTGGTAAATCATCCACCACCATATGAATAGGTTTAGTTTTAATATCAGTGTTGTTGATAACTTCGGTCACAATGCCCAGCTTATTGGTTCTGCCAAATTTTACGGCCACCCTAGTGCCCGGAGTGATACTTTGATTTGAGTGATAGGTAAAGGCTTGTCTGAGCGGAACAGCTATGGCCACATTGTAAAAAAATTTACTCATTTGTGTTTGTAAACGGAACTGTATTTGGTATAGTGCTCATCCAAATTTGATTTTATTATGAAAACAGACATACATCCCAATTATCAAGAAATAACTACCACTTGTAGCTGTGGCAACGTGCTGCCTGTAATGAGTACATTAAAAGATAATTTGTCATTGGACGTTTGTGCTAAATGTCATCCATTCTATACCGGAAAGCAAAAGATGCTTGATTCTGGCGGAAGAGTGAAGAAATTCCAAGATCGTTTTGGAGCTGGTGGTGCTTCCAAACCTGCAGCTAAAAAAGCTGAAGCTAAAGTTGAAGAAACTGCTGTTGAAGAAGCGGCAGAAGAAGTATTAGAGACTCCTGTTGAAGAAGTAGCTGAGGAAACTATCGCTGAAGAGACTGAAGCTGTGGTTGAAGAGGCTGCTGCCGATGAAGCTGAGGACACTGCTGAGGCAGAAGTTGACTCTGAGTCAGAAAGCGAAGAAGACAAATAAACTCTTACTCAATCCCAGAACTGCCAAATCCTTTATCCCCTCTTTCTGTTTCAGAGAAATCTTCTACTACCCTTAATTTAGCTTGCTTGATTGGCACCAAAATCATCTGAGCAATTCTATCGCCACTGCTTACTAAAAAATCTTCAGTCGATCTATTCCAAAGCGGCACTTTAAGCTCGCCCTGATAATCAGAATCAATTAATCCCACTAAATTCCCCATCACAATTCCATGTTTTGAACCTAGACCAGATCTTGGGATCACTAAAGCTGATAGAGTTGGGTCTTCAATATAAATTGAAAAACCTAAAGGAATTAATTTGCACTCTTGAGGCTTTAGCGTGAAACTTTCTGCAACGCATGCTCTCAAATCTAAGCCGGCCGAGCCTTCTGTAGAATATTCTGGCAATGGAATAGAATCCCCAATGAGCGGGTTAAGAATTTTAACTTTTAAATCAATCATTTTTGAGTTCCTTGGGGGTAATTAATGATTCGAGATTCAATATACCAGCATCTATATCCTTCCAATAATTAAAATTAGTAATTTTTACAAAAGCACAGGTTGGAAATTTAACAATGGATTCATTGGTTAATGACTCTGTAAGAATATGCAGACCGGGATTATGTCCTATGATCAGTAAATTGTTTATCTCATCATCTTGCTCTTTAATTAACTGAGAGAGGCTTGATGCTGATGCATGATAAATAGATTCTTTATAAGTGGTTGTTGGAATAGGATCAAAAGAGCTCAACACCAGATCAAGAGTTGATTGCGTTCTTTCGCTGGGACTAGATAGAACCAGATCAAATGAAATACTGTGTTTTTGTATGTATTGAGACAATAGAATTGCATTTGATATTCCTCTTTTAGATAAAGGGCGATCAAAATCTCCAAGTGCTGCATTATCCCAACTAGATTTAGCATGCCTAAGTAAAAATAAATTTTTCATTCTTGTTAATTCTATCTTGCTAAGAC
>CAYVYQ010000010.1:20262-22640 GCA_964455855.1 uncultured Gammaproteobacteria bacterium | reverse complement strand
GCTCCATGAGAAGAAATTTGAACTATGAGCTTGCCTTTGCTTTCAATCATCAAGGGAGTTAATGCATGCGATAAAAGATAATTAGACTTTAGTCCAACATCCATCACAGACCAAAGATCAACAGATTTTTCCCAATAGGGTTTAGGCTGGACAAGATCATCATGAATTTGGCAGGCTGAGTGAACTAACAGATCTAGCTGACCGAACTCTTTTTCAATATAGCGAGATAGTTCTAAAATTTCTTTTTGATTGTTTAGATCAATTGAATAGGCGATGCCATTTGCATCCTTTGCCTTAATCTTTTCAACTGTTTCATCAAGGCTGCTTTGAATCTCAAAGCCAAATTGTTGGACTGTTGAACCTTTCTTTTGGCTTCTAGCGGCACAAATAATAATATCTCCCTTTCTGGCCATTCCTTCTGCAATACCCTTACCTACTCCCCTGCTAGCTCCTGTTACTAAAATTACTCTTTTATTTTGATTAGTCATATTGTTCTCCTGTTAAAATTGTAATGGATGATCTATCTTGCCTCCAAATCACCTCGAAGAACTGAGCTTTTGCAGCAAGTTGGTGTTGAGCATCAAATCATCGATATCGAGGTTGATGAAAATATTAACAGTTCCAGTTCTCCCCAAGAAAATGTTAGAGCATTATCAGTATTGAAATGTCAGGAAGGTGTTCGCAAGGTAATAACCGAGGAAATGCCTTTTTTTCCTGTGCTTGCTGCTGATACTATTGTCGTTTTAGGAGATAAGATTTTTGGGAAACCAGAATCAGAATCTGATGCTATCGCCATGCTTCTAAAGCTCTCTGACAATACTCACATAGTTATAACTGCTATAACTATAGGGATCATAAATAAAGAGCAAGCCAAGTTTCACACTATCAGCGTTTCATCAAATGTTGAGTTTGCAAAGTTAACTGAGGATGATTGTAAAGAATATTGCAAAACCAAAGAGCCGTTCGATAAAGCAGGCAGTTATGGGATTCAAGGCTACGGATCTGCTTTTATTAAAAAAATAAATGGTAGTTATTCCAATATTGTGGGTTTGCCCATACATGAGGTGGTTGAACTTTTAAAAGAATTGAAAATTTCTTATTGGAATAGAAAATAGTCTTTTTAAATTTTTTGAATGCCGGATGCATGCAAAATAAAATTTTTCTTTAAAAAACTAAGCTTATCCACCATCTTTAATCCAGAATTACGGCCTAATCTGAAATAAGGATTATCTTGTTGGAACAGATTAAAAAGGAAATCGACTCCCCTAATCATTGATGCGTTAAGTGTTTTTCTTCTAAGCTCATATTTCTTTAAAAAAGCTAATTGTCCAATTTCTTTATCTGAGCTTATAGCTCGCTCAATTTCTTCAGCAAGAATAATAGCGTCCGAAATTCCTAAATTAATGCCCTGACCTGCTAAGGGATGAATAGAATGCGCAGCATCAGCAATTATACAAACGCCATGATCACAGTATTCATCAAGATGGTGGGCTGAAAGTGGGAATGAGAGTAATTCGCTAGTTGCTTGTATTTTACAAGACAGCTTCTTTTCAAACTTATGTAAGTGAGTATGAAGATTATCTAATGTTAAATCATGAGCAAGCTCTTTTGGCATCGACCAAACCACTGAAAATTGATTCTTTTTAGTGCCATGCTTGTATGGCATTAATGCAAAAATCTCTTTTTCATAAAAAACTTGAATCGCCTCTTCAGCATTCAGTTCTGGAATTTCAACTAAGAATGTTTTGGCTGTCTGCTCATAATCTTTAGAAAAATTTTCTGATGCTATCGACTTTGCCAAAGTGGAATTTCTGCCTTCAGCAATTACGAGGAGATTACTTTCTAAGGTCGAGCCACTGCTTAGACATGCCTGAATGCCTGATTTCATTGTTTTAAAAGAAGTGATCTCATCGCCAATAGATATTGAGCTTTCAACCCTTTTAATCAAAGCCTCTCTTAAATCATTAAAACTAAAAACCTTCGCTAAATAATCAATGTTAGCCTCATCACAATTAAACGATAATCTCCCAGATCCAGAGCCATCAAATATCTTCATTCTTTGAATTAAAGAAGAGGTAGTTGTAACTCCGAGATAATCAAGTCTTTCACTAGCGCTTAAGTTTAAAGTTAAAGACCTAATGTGATCATTTTCTGAAGAAGCAAAAGGCTTTTTTTCGATAATTTTAAAAGGTATTTCTCTTGCTGCAAGCTCAAGACCTAGAAAGGATCCTACAATCCCTCCCCCAGAAATCAATACAGATTGAGACATACAAACTTTAAGCCATTAATGCTTCTATCTCTTTAGGATTTGAAGGAACAAAGGCAGTTAGATTTTCATTACCATCAGCGGTGACCAAAATATCATCTTCGATCCTAAT
>CAYVYQ010000010.1:0-20162 GCA_964455855.1 uncultured Gammaproteobacteria bacterium | reverse complement strand
CTATCTTTTGATTTTGCAGATTTAATCCATTCAATAATATCCGCATCTAATCTCTGGCTCTTTCCTACAGGATAAAAAACCTGATTACGGCCAGCTAATAAGTCGGGCAATCTCTGATCAATCTCAGTATTGTTAAATGCAAGGTCAAAACCATGGTCTTTTATAGCTCCTTCAGGCCCAGCTCTGTAGCCATCCCAAATTTCTTTTAATTCATCTTTTTCAGGAACAAAAACTATGGATTGCACATCTTTATTTTCATTGATCAAAAGAACCAATGTTGACTCAGCTTCATTAAAGCCGCTGAGATACCAAAAATTGCTATCTTGTCTAAAAGCATGAGATGAATCTGCATTTCTGTATTGAGTCGATGCGCCTGCAATGACTACAGCAGAGTTCTTTGGCAGCATTGAACCCAATTTGTTTCTTCGTTCTGTGTATCTATCATTCATGTGCTCATTCTACTCTTTTCTTTTTCAAACTTCCCTATTTACATACTTAGACTTAAACTTAGTATATTCGTATGAGTGAAAGTTCAAAAAATTCTATCAATATTTTAATTCGAAAAGTTGAAATGCTTTTAAAACGATTTAATGAGCAAAAAGGTATCATTGATGCTTACATTAAAAAAGAAAGAGAGTGGAAGCAACATAAGCTAACTCAAGCAAACGACATCAAAAAGCTTGAAAAATTAAATAATAAGTTAATTAAAGTTATCAAATCGCATGAGCAATAAAGAAATCTTAGATCTTATGATTATGGGCAAAAAAATATCAATTGCCTGTCCGCCAAAAGACAAGGATGGTCTAATAAAAGCAGCGGAAATATTAAATGAGCAAATAGACTCTATTCCTGATAAATCTAATGCTCTGATTCTAACAAGTTTAGATTTAGCATTTAAAAGTCAACTTCCCCAAGAAGGAAATGCGCTATCACAGACTGATGAAAAAAGTATTGATAAGCTAGTTGTGCAAATTGAAAAGTCTCTTAATTAGAGAAAATCTTCATCAAAAATAAAAAATAATCGTTTATAACTTTTTGAAATTATCTAATCTATAATATTGGTAACTGGTTCATTCGCCAACTTATCGAGATTCTTTGAACCGATAATATATTTAAAGGTGATTTTCCACTGCTGCTGTTGCGCATTACCATTGAGGGAAGCCTGATGCAGTATGAGCTTCACCACCTGAGCTTTCGGTTCAGGTAACGATGAGTAGCGGTGAATTGGTTTTTAGTTAGCACAAATGTGAAAACAAAATATAGACAATCTATTCTCAAAACTAGGAATGCATTAGACTCATCCGAGGTTAAAAGACTTTCTCAAAGAATATTAAAAAATGCACACTCCGAGTTGGCATTAGAGGAAATAGAAACATTAGGCAGTTACTTTGCTGTAAAGAATGAGGTAAATCTTGAGAATCTAAATCATCAAAGATCCCAAAAAAATCTCTTAACAACCTTTCCTAAGATTGAGCCTAATCATGCAATGAATTTGATTGCGCCTAAAAATTTAAAACAGCTCAGTACAAATAAATATGATATTTTCGAGCCATCAGATGGTTTCAAAATTGATCCAATAAATCATGAGATGATTATTATTCCCACCCTCGGTGTAGACAAAAATGGTTATAGGATTGGGTATGGTGGAGGTTACTATGACAGGTTTTTGGAGCCTATTTTACAAAATATTAATAGGCCTATGCTAATTGGTCTAATTTATGATTTTCAATTTATCGATGACTCCATTAATGAAGTTCATGATATTAAATTAGATATAGTATTTTCTGAAAAACAAAGCAAAAAATTTTCCTAAACAGAAAATTGCTTTTAAATTTCTAATTTTGCTGCAAAGTTAAAAATATCTTCTGCAAGAATCTCAGGGTTTTCTAATGCTGCAAAATGGCCGCCTGGATATTGATTCCATTGGACGATATTGTATATTTTTTCTGCCCAGACTCTTGGCGGCCTGGCAATCTCATTTTCAAAGATAGCTCCGGCCATGGGCTGAGATACTGGATTAAAGGTAAAGCCCAGTGGGCCATTTTCATAATAAAATCTTGCCGAAGATGTAATGGATTCTGTATACCAGTATAGGGATACAATGGCTAGAATCTCATCTAGGGAGACAACAAGTTTATCTGAATTATCTTTGGTCCAACCGTGAAATTTTTCAATAATCCAAGCTGCTAGGCCGACAGGAGAATCATTTAAACCATAGCCAACTGTTTGAGGTTTGGTGCTTTGAATTGCAAAATATCCATATCCTGTTGCTTGATATTTTTCTATATTTTTCATTCCTTCGGCTTCTACAGCTGAAACTCCATCCATAGGATCTTGTCCGTCGGGTGGAAATGCTATAACCAAATTCAAATGAATGGCTAAACAATTCTCTGGAAAAAGTTCTGCTATCCACTTTGTTATCATGGAGCCCCAATCTCCTCCTTGAGCAATGTATTTTTTATAGCCCAAGCCAAGCATTAGTTCATTTTCCAGCTTTGCGACCTCTTGAGCATTCATTCCCAGTTCAGTGGGTTTATCTGAAAATCCATATCCTGGAATAGCTGGGCAAACTACATCAAAATCTATCCCCTCCCTGCCATCCATCAATAAAGGCATGATCTTAAGAAATTCTTGAACACTCCCAGGCCATCCATGTGTTAGCAATAATGGAATTGCATTTTTTGAGCCAGATTTTTTATGTAAATAATGAAGCTCAAGTCCTGATTTGGTTTTATATTTAAAGCTACCTGCTTCATTTAATTTTGCTTCATGTTTTCTCCAATCAAAATTATTCCTCCAGGTTGTCATAGCTTCTTGAATATAAGACTTCTTTGCGCCTAGGCTCCATCGAGCATCATTAATTTCATCAGGCCAGCGAGTTAAATCAATTTTTTGATTTAATAGTTCAATTTTTTCATCAGGAATAAAAATTTCAAATTCTTTAATCATTATCTTAAGAACTCCATATAAGCTGTATTATCTGTTTCCTCAACAAAGCTATAGTCCAAAGATTTAAGATGCTTTTCTAAGGCGTCCTTGGATTTGCTCTTATCTTCTATGCCGATTAAAACATTGGCAAATGCTGCTCCAAGGTTTCTGTAATGAAACAAAGAAATATTCCACTTCGAGCCGAAGTCTTTTAAAAATCCCATCAAAGCTCCTGGTCTTACTGGAAATTGACATCTATATAACCTTTCAGTATCTCTTTCAGAAATAACACTCTTATGCCCTCCAACCATATGACGAAGATGATCATTGGAAATTTGATTCTTTGTTAAATCAGTAAATTTAAACCGGCTCTTTGACAGCTTAGCTTTAATTTTTTTAAATGCGTCCTCGTTTTCAGTTTTAATTCCCACTAGAACATGTGCATCTATTTTGTTAGCAAATCTATAATTGAACTCTGTGATCTGCGATCTACCAAAGACTTTACAGAGCTTTAAAAAACTCCCTGGCTTTTCGGGTATTTTAATGCTCAAGAGTTTTTCTCTATTTTCTCCAACCTCAGATCTTTCAACAATGTAACTAAGTCTTTCAAAATTTACATTTGCTCCACTACTTATAGCAAGTAAGCGTTTATTTGAAATTTTTGAAGCATATTTTTTTAACCCTGCCAGAGCTAGAGCACCAGCTGGCTCAGAAAGAACTCTTGTATCTTCAAAAATATCTTTTACTGCGGCGCATAATTCATCAATACTTACAGTGATAACTCCATCAACACACTCTCTTATAACATCGAAGTTGTGTTTGCCAATTCGTTCAACAGCTACTCCATCAGCAAACAGTCCCACCTCTCGCAACCTAACTCTTTTATCTGCCTTAATTGCTTCTGCCAAGCAAGCCGAATCTTCAACCTCAACACCGTAAACCTTAGTCTTATTTTGAGTTTGAGCCGTCCACGCGCTTACGCCGGCCAAAAGACCCCCTCCTCCAACTGGAACAAAAATAACATCCAAATTATGATCTTCATCTAAGATTTCTTTTCCCACAGTTCCCTGTCCAGCTATGGTCAGCGGATCATCAAATGCTTCAATAAATTCAAGTTTTTGCTCCTTTGCCATCTGCATAGCTTTTTTTGATGCTTGATCAAAGTTGTCTCCATGCAAAAGAACCTTGGAACCAAATCTTTTAACAGATTTAATTTTGATTTCAGGCGTTGTTAAGGGCATCACTATCAAACAGGGAACCTTTAATTTCTTACATGCATTTGCAACGCCCTGCGCATGATTGCCTGCTGATGCAGTCAAAACACCATTCTTTTGTTGTTGAGAGCTTAAATTGGCAATCTTGTTATAAGCACCTCTAATTTTAAAAGAGAAGATCGGTTGCATGTCTTCGCGCTTTAAATAAACTTCATTCTCCAACTTACTCGATAAATTCCCAGCAAAGGTTATAGGTGTTTTTTCGGCGACATCATATACTTTAGATTTAGCAATCAAATCTAAATATTTCTTAGAAGATTTATATGAGCCTGATTTTTTTATTTTAAGTCGCATAATAATTTAAGTATTATACCCATAATGAGCAATTCAAAATTAAATGCATCAATTGAAGCCATAGAATATATAAAATCAAAAATTGATATAAATTCAATTATTGGAGTTGGTACAGGATCAACAGTAAATTATTTTATTGAAGAGCTTTCAAAAATTAAGCATACGTTTAAAGGCGCAGTATCAAGCTCTGATGCTTCAACACAATTATTAGAAAAGTTTGGTATTGAGGTATTTGAATTGAATGATGTAAATGAAATTCTTGTGTATGTAGACGGAGCTGATGAAGTCGATATTGATCATCATCTTATCAAAGGTGGTGGTGGAGCTCACACCAGGGAAAAACTTGTTGCATCAGCATCAAATGAATTTGTATGCATTGTGGATAAATCAAAACTTGTTCATGTTTTGGGTAATTTTCCGCTTCCAGTTGAAGTATTAATTAAAAGCAGAAGTTATGTCGCTCGTGAAATAGTAAAGATTGGAGGAACGCCTGAGCTAAGAGAAGATTTTTTAACAGATCAAGGTAACCAGATTTTAGATGTCAAAGATTTAAAAATTGAAAACCCATCTAAACTAGAGCAAAAAATTAATTTAATACCAGGGGTCTTAGATAATGGGATATTTGCTAACTGCAAACCTCAAAAAGTAATTGTAGGAAAAGACTAAAGTACTGACTGTATAGCTGAAACTAACTTTTCAGATTCTGGCGTAACTCTAGATTTATAATGATCTACAACTTCACCATTTCGATCAATTAAATATTTAGCAAAATTCCATCTAGGCTCTTTTCCTGATGCAGCAATGAGTTTTTTGTAAAAAGGATGTGCATTTTCACCGGTCACTTTTGCCGTAGCAAACATTGGGAAATCAACCCCATATTCGGTGCTGCAAAATTCAGCAACCTTGGCCTCTTCAGAAAACTCTTGCTTAAAATCTCTTGAAGGGATACCTATAACCATAAAACCTTCATCTTTGTATTTAGTGTAAATCCTTTGCAAAGCTGCGTATTGTGGAGTGTACCCACATCTGCTTGCAACATTTACTACTAGAACCACGTTACCCGAATATTCACATAGGTTCTGTTCGTCATCTGAATCAAGCACTCTTAGAGTGCTATTTAATACATCTGAACAGGCAAATGTTGTGACCGAGAAAAGTGATAACGTAAGGACAAAAAGATTCTTCATCCTTTGAATATTACACTAATGGAGAAATAGCGTAAACAGAGGATATAAATATTGAAACTAATGCAACTAACTCAAATTGTTCAACTAACTTTCTTTTCATAAAAAACCTTTAAAGAGGTGGAGGGCTTGCGCCCTCCATAATTCCAGAGAATTACCAACAAATCATAGGGGGAGAGAAGTGTTGGTAATCATCATTATACATACTTATATATGTATATCAATATAAATGATAAATAAATATAAATTATTTTAAGATATAAATATTATTTATTTTTCTAAGAAAGTATGCCAAAAAAAACATAATTCATCCTAAAGCTCTAAAAAAATATATAATTTCGGATTGAAAATTTTAATCCAGAGATAATTATGACAAATGAATTGAAAGGTAAGGTTAATTACAGTGTAAATGAGAATATTGCTATTTTGGAAGTAGATAATCCACCGGTTAATCCCCTTAGCAGCGGTGTTAGAGCGGGTTTATCTGAATATATTGCCAAAGCTAATAACGATGAATCAATAGAGGGAATTATCCTTACTGGCGCAGGCAGATCTTTTATTGCTGGAGCTGATATTTCAGAATTTGGCCAAAAACCTGATGGTCCAGACCTTCATACAGCATTAAAAGAAATTGAGTTTAGTAAAAAACCTGTCTTAGCAGCTATAAATGGTACTGCATTGGGCGGAGGCCTTGAAACAGCCCTTGTCTGTAACTACAGAATGGGTACCAATAAAGCTATTGTTGGTCTTCCAGAGGTAAATTTAGGCCTATTACCTGGCGCAGGAGGCACTCAAAGACTTCCAAGGCTAATTGGCCCATCTCAGGCGTTAAAAATGATGATTGCGGGAACTCCAATGTCAGCAAAAAAGGCTTTGCAACAGGGGGTTATAGATGCAATTTCTGAAAATTCACTTATGGATGACGCAATAGCATTTTTACAAGAAAAAATTGGATTAGATTTAAATGAGCACCCAAAGGTAAGAGATAAAAATGAAAAAGTGCTTGAGGCCAGAGGGGACGATAATGTGCTTTCAGAGGCCAAAGCTTTAGCAGCAAAAACTCGAAGAGGGCAGTTTGCACCTGGTCAAATTATAGCTTGCGTAGAGGCTGCAATTAATGAAGATGATTTTGATATTGGAATGAAAAAAGAATCTGAGTATTTTTTAGAATGTTTAATTAATCCTCAACGTGAAGCAATGATCCATATTTTCTTTGGTGAGCGTGCTGCATCGAAAATTTCTGATATTCCCAAAGAAACTCCCCTTCTTCCAATTAACTCTGCAGGCATTGTTGGATCAGGAACCATGGGCGGAGGTATTGCAATGAACTTTGCAAATGCAGGGATCCCTGTTTTGGTGCTTGATCAAGATGAAAAAAATCTAGAAAGAGGCATGGGAGTAATAGAAAAAAATTATCAAATGATGGTCGATCGCGGAAGAATGACCCAAGAACAAAAAGATATGGTTTTAGGTTTAATTACTCCAACTCTTTCATATGAAGATTTATCTGATGTTGATATTGCGGTAGAAGCTGTATATGAAAATCTGGAATTAAAACAAGAAATTTTTAAGAGTCTGGATACAGTAACCAAGGATCACGCAATCCTTGCATCCAATACTTCGGGACTAGATATAGATGCAATAGCATCATCAACTAAAAGGCCTGGAAAGGTAGTAGGTACTCACTTTTTTAGTCCTGCAAACATTATGAGGCTGCTTGAGGTTGTTAGAGGGAAGGATTCCTCAGATGAAACTATGGCCACAGTAATGTCAATTGGAAAACGTATGGGCAAGGCAGCTGTTGTGTCATTAAATGCCCCTGGGTTCATAGGAAATAGAATGCTAGCTGGATATACATATCAAGCTAACATGTTGCTTCTTGAAGGAGCTTTACCAAATCAAGTAGATAGTGCTCTTGAATCATTTGGCATGAGCATGGGGCCATTTAGAATGATGGATTTAGTTGGCTTAGATCTTGGATGGAGAGCTCGAAAGTTAGCAAATATTGAAACTCCGCTAGCAAATAAAATATCAGATGCCTTGTGTGAACAAGATAGATTTGGTCAAAAAACTTCTAAGGGTTTCTATAATTATTCAGAAGGCTCAAGGGCTCCAAACCCTGCTCCAGAAAATGAAGATATATACAAAGAAATATCTAGTCAAAATAATATTGAACGAAGAGAGATTTCAGATCAAGAAATCATAGATAGGTGTATTTTGGCTCTTGTTAATGAGGGCGCTCGAATTTTAGAAGAGGGTGTGGCTCAAAGATCTGGAGATATGGATATAGTTTATATAAATGGTTATGGATTCCCAATATGGAGAGGTGGACCTATGTTCTATGCAAACCAACTGGGTTTAGCAGAAGTGATAAGTAAAATGAGTGCTTTCTCTAAATTAGATGAAAATTTCTGGAAACCAGCGCCATTATTACAAAAGCTAGCAGATAGCTCAGGAGCATTTGGTGAGGCGCCCGCACCTGAGGAAAGAGCTGAGCTATTAAGCTTTAATAAAGCTAATATGGGTGGTGTATAGACCAAAAAAGCCTATAAGTAGATATTTACAGCTGTTTTTGGTGGAATTATATTAAATAGCTCTAATACATCATGATTTAGCATTCTTATGCATCCATGAGATGCTTTTTTGCCTATTAAACCCTCCTCATGGGTGCCATGGATATAAATAAATCTATTAAAGGAGTCAACATTTCCACCTTTGTTAAAACCTTCTGTTAAGCCTGTGAGCCACATAATGCGGGTTGTAATATAGTCATTAGGTGTATCAATCGGTTCATGGATGATCTCAACTTCTTGAGGTATGTGTTCACGACTAACAAAAAACTCATATTTAGAAACATTTGTTCCTATTTTTGATTTAACTTCGTGGCTACCAAGTGGAGTTTTTAAAGAATTCTCAAGCTGACCCTCTCCATATGCAGAACTAGATATAGGATAGCTTCTAATAATTTTGCCCTCTTCTAGCAAATAAAGCCTTTGCTCCGAGATACTTATATTCATTGAATAATCTGCAAATAGCGGAATGGATAATATTTGAATTAAAATTATAGCAAGAAGTTTCATCTTCTCAATCTTAATACAATAACGTATATCAATACAATGAGAGATAAAAAAGGGGAAAAGAGGTAGCCATATAAATAAAAAAAACTAGATTGAGATGACTTATAAATAGTACCATTCAAAAAACCACTTTTACCTTTTTCTAATTTATCAACAATTGTTCCATTATTATCAACTATTGTTGATATTCCATCTGAGGTACCTCTCGCAATCCACTTATTGGATTCTAATGCCCTCGCTCTAACAATCTGAAGATGTTGATATGGCCCATAGGAGCTTCCAAACCAAGTATCATTACTAATATTAACTATGAAATCAGACTCCCTTACCTCTTTGAGATAGCTTAAAGGGAATGCAATATCAAAACAGATCATTCCTAAAATTCTAAAGTTTCTAAATTCCAGCAGTGCCTGATTTGAGTGCCCCTCACTCAAAGATGACATAGGCATATTAAAAAATTCAATCAAGCCCCTTAATAAACCTTCAAAAGGTACATATTCACCAAAAGGTACAAGGTGTCTCTTAAAGTAGGTTTGATTAGTACCAAAAATTGTCATTGCGTTATAGAGTCTATTGTTTTTATATTGCCAAGCTCCAGACAAAACATCTGGTCCCTCCTCGAGCTTATTAATTAAAGCTTCCATTCTAGAGTTTGAGTTTAAATATGGCAGGGGTGATTCTGGCCAAATTATAAGATCAGCATTCATATTCTTATTTGTTAAATTTACCAAGGTCTCTTCGATTGATTGGTAGGATCCAGGCTCATATTTCTTAAAAGGATCTAACGAAGGCTGGATAATTGAAAGAGTTAAACTATCTTGATGTATCTCATGTTGATTATTTTTATATGGCACCAAAATTAATAGGCACAAAAACCCTAAAAATAAAAAATTATTATTCTTGTTGGTAAAACTAAGAGCAAGCAATGAAGCAATAAAATAAATAATATAAGAAGCTCCATAAACTCCATAATTTGGAATTACAATTTGACCAAAAGTATCCAAGAATACCAATCCTGGTAATAGCCAAGGGAAACCACCTAATAATAAAAACCTAGATAGCTCTAGCAACGTCAAACAGCTTGCAAGGACAAGGCTTTTAACAAAAATATTTTGATTAAGTTTAATCAGTCTTATGACTGCAAAAGGGGCAATAAATACTGCTGATAATAATATTCCCATTAATATTATAATGAAGATAGATATTATAATATGAGTGTTTCCATAGTAGTAAATACTCACTATTAACCATCCTGTTCCACTTATCCAATACCCCAAACCCCAAGAAAAAGCTCGCTTTAATGCATCAATGAAATTGCTTGAATTGACTGTTGAGTAAATCAAAACTGCTAAAGTAAATGGGATTATTAACTTGAGATCAAATGGACTAAAAGCGAGAGTAGAAAGCGCGCCAATAAATCCTAAAAATATATATTGAATGAAAGGGGCTTTATGTATTTGTTTTAATGGTGATGCCAATTTTTTTAATTTTTCTTTTATCGGCAGCTGTAACTGCTAGGATCATATCGTCCAACTCAATTTTATCGCCAACCTTAGGAAGAAATCCTAATTTATTAATAAATAATCCAGCTAAGGTTTCTGCATCCATGCCATTAAAATTTTTATTAAATTTATTTTCAAATTCTGTAAGCTCAAGGGTTGCATCAGCTATATATTCATATTCACTAACTTGAATTAGATCTTCATCATCAGTGTCATGTTCATCCTCAATTTCACCAACTAATTCTTCCAAGATATCTTCAATGGTTACTAATCCAGATATTGTTCCATATTCATCTATGACTACAGCCATATGCGACCGATCTTTTTTAAATTCTTCAAGCAAAGAGTCTGCTTTCTTTGATTCAGGCACAACTTTAATATCTCTAATCAAGTTTTTGAGGTCAAAGTCATCTAAATCTTTATTGATGATGGGGAGCAAATCTTTGGCAAGCAAAATACCCTGAACTTCATTTTTAGCTGGCCCAAGAACAGGGTATCTAGAATGGCCAGAGTCTATTATCCTGGCAATCATCCCCAAAGGATCTTCATCAGGCGCAAGGATTACCATTTCAACCCTTGGGACCATAATCTCTTTTACAGTTGTGTCTCCGAGTCTTATAGCGCGTTCAGCAATAAATTGAGCTTCTTTGTCAATCAATCTTGCGCTTAGGGCATCTTCAAGCAACACAGATACATCATCAAGGCTTGATGGCTTAATCGTAAAAAAACGTTTTATTTTATTTAAGAAACTCGACGGAGGCTGGTCTTTTTCGGTATCTTGATTCGTCATAATAAGTAGGGGTTAGCTATTTTAAAAAACTCTAGGTATTTAATCTCTTGTGCCTCCATTATATTGGCATCCTGATCTTCCTGATGATCAAAACCTAGTAAATGTAGTATTCCATGAGCTAATAGATGCATCATATGATCGTCTAGGTCTCGATTCAAGTTCTTTGACTCAGTTTGTACGTAAGGAATGCTTATAGCTATATCTCCAAGTTCTCCTGAAATTTTTTGAATCTCTCCATCTGCTGGAAAAGACAAAACATTCGTATCTGATATTTTTTCTCTAAATTCTTCATTCAGCCTCATCATTTCCTTGCTTGAAACGAGCTTAAGATTTACTTTTAATTCATTTTTATTGTGATCAAATAAAACATGTTTAGCTAATAGCTCTAGTTTTGACTCTAACTCAGAAGAAAGTTCTTTAAATTCATGGCTTGAAATATTTAGGCTCAATTTTTTATTGATCAAATTTGTCATATGCATCAACAATCTTTCTTACCAAAGGATGCCTAACAACATCTTTGGAGTTGAAGATTGTGAAGCCAAGATCTTCTAGTCCGTCTAGTACTTTCAAGGCATGAGAAAGCCCAGATTCAATGTTCTTAGGCAAATCAATTTGAGTCATATCTCCATTAATAACAGCATAAGACCCAAAACCCATCCTTGTTAAAAACATTTTCATCTGGTCAACAGTGGTATTTTGACTTTCATCCATAATTATAAAAGCGTTATTCAATGTCCTTCCTCTAAGATACGCAAGGGGGGCAACTTCAAGAATTTCTTTCTCTAATAAACGAACAACTTGCTCAAAACCTAGCATTTCATATAAAGCGTCGTAAAGCGGTCGAAGATAGGGATCAACCTTTTGAGATAAATCACCAGGAAGAAATCCAAGCTTCTCCCCAGCTTCAACTGCTGGTCGAATAAGAATAATTTTTTTTACTTGTTCTTGAACCAGCATCTCCACTGCTTTTGCTACAGCTAGATAAGTTTTTCCAGTTCCAGCAGGGCCCACCCCAAAATTAACCTCAAAATTTTTCATATTAAGCAAATAATCATTTTGATTTCTGCCTCTGGGCTTAATTGTTCTTTTGGGTGTTTTAATAATGCATTCATTTCCATTTGACGAAATAGGAGCTGGATTAATGTCATCATTGTTGTTTATAGCCATTTGGATTGTTTCCCTAGAAAGCTCAATTCCTTGAGTTGTGGTTGCATATAAATCTTGAATTGCATTAGAGGCTTTTTTTATATTCTCCTCTTTACCAGAAATACTTACTTTGTTCCCGTTTTGAAAAATTTTGACTCCAAAGCCCTTTTCAAGAATCTTAAGGTTGCCATTTAATTCTCCGACAAAAGATTTCAAGTTTTTCGTATTTGCTGGTTCAAGCTTCAATTGCGTGAGAGTTTGATTAATTTCTGCCATTAAGCTTTAAGAAACTCCTTCAGAATTTAAAATCGTGCCTGTCAATGAACGCTGGTATGCCTTGGTAATATCAATATCTACTAATTTACCTAGAATATTGATATTTTGGAAGTCAAAATTTACAACTCTATTGCACTCAGTTCTTGCTTGTAATTGATTGATATCTTTTTTTGATACTCCTGTAACCAAGCATCTCTGGATGGTATTCACCAGTTCGTTGCTATATTCCAGCTGAAGTTCATCAATACGTTTCTGCAAAATATATAAGCGCTCTTTTTTCACTTCTAATGGAACTATATCCTCAAGTTGAGAAGCTGGCGTGCCGGGTCTTGCTGAATAGATAAAACTGAAAGATGCATCAAACTTTACCTCTTCAATCAGATCCATGGTTTGCTGAAAATCAGCATCGGTTTCATTGGGAAAGCCCACAATAAAATCAGATGAAATTTTAATATTTGGTCTAACCTTGAGTAACTTATTTATTATCTCTATGTATTCTTCTCTAGAATAGTTTCGTTTCATTTTTATGAGAATGTCATTTGAGCCTGACTGAACAGGAAGATGCAGGTGACTAACCAATTGAGGAACATGTCCATATGCATCTATTAAATCATCGGTCATTTCTAGCGGATGAGAGGTTGTGTATCTAATTCTTTCAACACCCTCAATGCTCCCACATACTTCAATTAAATCTGACAAACCAAGAACCCTTCCATTCATCGTATATTTGTATGCGTTAACGTTCTGTCCTACGAAAACAATTTCTGAAACTCCTTGCTCTACCAATCTTGCTACTTCATCAAATATTTGCTCAGGCTTTCTACTAACCTCATCTCCTCTGGTATATGGAACAACACAAAAGGAGCAATATTTTGAGCATCCTTCCATAATAGATACGAAACTAGATGCACCGGTTGCATCTGGCTCTGGCAATGAATCAAATTTTTCTTCAATGGGAAAAGATACGTCTACAGCATGAATCTTATTTTTCTCTTTAATTAATGATGGAACTTTGTGTATGGTTTGAGGTCCAAAAATTAAATCAACAAAAGGCGCGCGTTTATAAATATTTTTTCCTTCTTGAGTGGCAACACAGCCCCCAACTCCAATTTTTAATTTAGGATTAGTTTTCTTTAATTTGTTAAGCCTACCTAATTCTGAATAAACTTTTTCTTCGGCTTTCTCCCTGATGGAGCAGGTATTGAGCAAAATAATATCGGCATCTTGAGGATTATCTGTCTGCTCAACCGTTGGATCTTTTTTGAGTATCTCTAATGTTTTCTGGCTGTCATATTCATTCATTTGACAACCATAGGTTTTAATATAAAGTTTTGTACCCATATACCTAATTATGAAGAAAAAGACGACATATAAAATAATTTTTATGCAACTCGGAGAAATTTACGAGATTTTTGCTAAACAAATTTATCAAAGCGATATGTATGGTTTCATCGAGGTCGAAGAGTATATATTTAATCAAAATAAACAGCTAGTGGTTGACCCAACATCAGAAAAATTAGAAAAAGAGTTTAAATCTGTTGAAAGATCATATATTCCGATTAATTCAGTTATTAGAATAGACGAAGTAATTGAGTCTGGGGAGGCAAAGATCAAACAAAATAAAAGTCAGGTATCTCCTTTGCCCATAAATATTCAACCTGCAAATAAACAAGACTAATTCTGAAAGATTTGAGCGTTTTTTTTGCTTAGTATTTAAGCAATTGACTGTTAAGCTTTTCCTATGAAAAGAAGGCAGGCTATAAAAATAACATCAATTGGTGCGATAGGCCTTTCAGCCTCAATAAGTTCCAGTTGCTCAAAAAATACATATTCTTTTAATCACGGTGTTGCCAGTGGGGATCCGCTAGAGGATAGAGTCATTCTTTGGACCAGGGTAACTCCACAACAAGCAGGCCCAGTGGAGGCTATCCTTGAAATCTCAGAAGATGATAATTTTTCTAAAATTGCTTACTCAAAGAAATTGCGAACTTCTTCCTTGTCAGACTACACCATAAAATATGATTTTTTAGCAAAGCAGTATTGTGATAGTGATAAGGGTTTTTTCTATCGGTTCAGAGCTGGGAGTTCCATTTCAGAGATTGGCAAATCAAAAACATTTTCAAAAAATACAGTGTCAGCAAAAATTGGGGTTTTCAGTTGCAGTAATTTTCCAGCAGGCTACTTTAATGCTTATCAAGCTGCGGCTGAAAAAAATGATTTAGACCTGTGGCTGCATTTAGGGGATTACTTGTATGAATATCCTATGGGTGGCTATGCTACAGACAATGCAGAAAAGCTCGGAAGAACTCCAAGCCCCATGCATGAAATGATTACCCTTTCCGATTACAGGCAAAGGCATGCTCAATATAAGCTGGATCAGGGCTCCATAGCTCTTCATAAACATGCACCACTAATTGCAGTCTGGGATGATCATGAGTTTTCAAATGATGCTTGGAAGAGAGGAGCAGAAAATCATTCTGAAGATGGATCTGAAGGAGATTTCTACGCTCGAAGATCAGCCGCTATCAAGGCTTACTATGAATGGATGCCAATCAGGGAGCAGCAGAATAAAAGACGAATATTCAGAGAATTTAAAATTGGCAAACTCATACATTTAATAATGTTGGATACTCGACAGTATGGAAGGGATAAACAATTACAACCAAAGGATTACTTAAGTGAATCTGGATTTAATCAGGCAAAATTCTATAACGATCTAAATTCAAAAAATAGAGAGCTTCTGGGTGCAGAACAACTTTCTTGGATTGAAAATAGTGTTTTAAAATCAAATGCTGCTTGGACTATTTTTGGTCAACAAGTCTTAATGGCAAAATTAAAGTTTCCTGACATAAGCAAAATGCTCAAAACAGAAGAAATTCCAAATTTTCTTAAACCTTATTTAAAATTTTTAGGCTTGGGCATACCTTCCAACCTTGATGCATGGGATGGATATCCTGCAGCAAGGAATAGCCTTTATAAATTAATGAAAAATGCTAAAAAGAAATTCATTAGTCTTGCTGGAGATACCCATAATAGTTGGGTTTCTGAACTTGAAAATCAGTCAGGCAAAAAAGTAGGCATTGAATTAGGAGCCCCCTCTGTGACTTCGCCTGGGATAACAGATATATTAAATTTAGATCAAAATAAATTTGTCGATAGCATTGTAAAAATTAATAAAGAGCTTCAGTGGATGGACCCCTCCAATAGAGGGTACCTATTTCTGAATTGCATGGAAAATAAAATCATTGCCTCTTTTAATTTCATCAAAGAGCTGGATAATATTAATTCTGAAATTAGCTCATCTCAATCTTTTGTAATTTATAGAGAAGGACTTGAGCTAGAAGAAATCAAAGCCTAGTTCAATCAAATAGCATTTGTTTGTAAAGCTTTAGCTCATTAATAGATTCTTTAATGTCATCTTTGGCTCTATGTGAGCCTTTTTTTTCATATGTCTGAGCATCATTCATCCATCTTGAAATAAGCTCTTTTACTGAAGAAACATCAACATGACGATAATGAAAATATGATTCTAAGTCAGGCATATATTTTGCTAGGAACCTTCTATCATGAGAAACAGTATTCCCACACATTGGAGATGCTTTGTTTCCTACATATTTTGAAATAAATTCTAAGGTTTCTATCTCTGCGGCTTGCTCTGAGATGCTGCTCTGAAGGACTGATTTTGTGAGGCCAGAGTTCCCATGCTGCTTAGTATTCCATTCATCCATGTTTTCAATAAGTTCTTTCGGTTGATTGATAACTAAATTTGGGCCCTCTGCAACAATGGTAAGATTACTATCTGTGATAATGGTAGCAATTTCTATAATTCTCTCTTTGTCTGGATCCAATCCAGTCATCTCAAGATCAATCCAGATTAGATTTTGATTTGATTTTTGAGTAGACATATAAGTTGTTAAATTTTAACTATAGTGTATTTTGAGCCCAAGATGTTAAAAGTTCAAACCGGTCAAATAGTTGAGTTCTACTCAAACTCATGCTGCGTGGTGTCTGAGGGTAAAGAATTAAGATGCAAAATCCAAGGAAGAATTAATCTTGTTGTAGGCGATCTAGTTCAACTAGAGTTATCTTCTATGGATGGTAACTCTGAGGGATTAGTTACAAAGCGATTAGATAGAGTCACCGTTCTCTATAAATCAAAGGAAAAGGTCAAAAAACCAATAGCTGCAAACATTTCACATATTGGCATTTTGGTAACTAAAAACCCTAAAACTAATCTTGAGTTTATTGATAAATGGATAACGATTTCAAAAATTGCGTCGATAGAGCCTTTCATAATTTTTAACAAAATAGATCTATTGCAAAATAGTTCGTTTCTGGAAGATCAAAAAGTCTATGAGCGCATTGGAATTAAGACTTTTCAAATTTCTGCAAAATTATTTACCAATCTGGATGAATTAAAAAAATATCTTTCAAAAAAGACCACGATATTTGTTGGTAACTCTGGCTCCGGAAAATCTACTTTGACCTCAGCCATTACAGGAAAAGAAATATTGTCAAAAGCGCTTTCTAATAATCAAGGTGTTCACACTACCTCTGTTTCTACTCTATATCACACAGGTGAAATGAAAATTATTGACTCTCCAGGAGTTAGAGATATTGGTATTGATCATTTAAAACCAAAGGAGATTATTTTAGGATTTCCTGAGATTATTAATTATTCTTTAAATTGCACTTTTCCTAATTGCTCTCATCAAGCTGATGAAGGGTGTGAAGTTATGACTGCGCTGAAGAATGGCGATATTGAAGAAAGCAGATACAATAATTTTATCTTTTTAAGCAATCAAGAGAAAACTAAATGACTGAAAAAACACATTTTGGCTTTAAGGAAGTCAATGCCGATAAGAAATCTGAGCATGTTGGAGAGGTCTTTCATTCTGTTGCTGAAGAATATGATCTGATGAATGATGCCATGTCTTTTGGTATGCACAGACTATGGAAAAAAATTCTAATTGAGTTGTCTGAGTTAAGCGAAGGCTCTGTTGTTCTTGATATTGCCAGCGGAACGGCTGATATTCCAAAGTTAATAAATAAAAAATTTAAATCTGTATCAATGCATGTAACAGATATAAATGAATCGATGCTTGCTCTCGGCAGAGATCGTGCAATTAATGAAAACTTTTTTCATAACTGTAGTTTTGCTTTAGCCTCTGGAGAAAGCCTGCCTTACCAAGATCATACTTTTGATTTGGTGACTGTTGGATTTGGGTTGCGCAATTTTACCGATAAGCTTAAGGGGCTGAAAGAAATGAGGAGGGTATTAAAGCCCAATGGCGTCTTGCTAATCTTGGAATTTTCTAAACCGACAAATTCTTTTTTTTCTAAAGTTTATGATTGGTATTCCTTCAACATCATACCCAGATTAGGCAGTCTTCTGGCTAATAACTCTGAAAGCTATCAATACCTAGCTGAGTCAATAAGAATGCATCCAGACCAAGAAACTTTAAGAGGCATGGTTCTTGAGTCAGGTTTCACGGAATGTAAATTTTATAATCTTGTGAATGGTGTTGTTGCAATTCATCAGGCCAAATAATTATGCATGTCGCATTAAATAAATTTTTACAAGAGCTGGAATCTTTATCTCCAGGATTTTTTAAGCAAATTGAGGGCCTGTATCCTCTTAAATTTAATATTGAGGTTTCATCCATGGCAAAGTTTTCTATAACTTTAGATCACGATGCTGAAACCTTTAATTTCTTTGAGCACCCAAAACCAAATTTTTCTTTGCAGCTAAATATTTTTAGCGCCTTAAATGCATTAAACAATCAAAAGATTCCAACACAATCTATTTCAGGTGATGCTGAGACTGCGATAGTTTTATTTAGCGCTTTAGCAAATATTGATATTGATATAGAACTTTTAGTTTATAAATATTTTGGTGATATTCCAGCATTGATGTTAAGAAAAGTTATTACTAATAAATCACAAAGTCAGGAAGCTTCAATGCAAGAAAATAAAGCGAATAAAATCCTTAGGTCTTTTAGAGATATTTCAATCAGGCTTGATAGACTTGAACATGTTTTAATAAATTAATGAATATTCTGCTTACAATTTTAGATTGCTTAAAAATTTTGTTTCAAGCATTTAGGTACGGCATTGTAAATATACCCATTGATAATAGTGACTCTGCTGCAATAAGGGCAATAGGCCTACTAAATCCTTTTTTTGTAATTAATCGAAAAGTCCCTCATGGATTAAGAATTAGAAATTTTTTAGAAAGCTTGGGTCCTATGTTTATAAAATTTGGTCAATTACTATCAACGAGAACAGATGCCGTATCTATTGAAATAACTTCTCACTTAAAGGGCCTAACTGATCAATGTAATCCATTTTCAACACAGCTTGCCAAAGAAATAATTGAAAAAAGTCTAAAAATTAAGATTGATGATGTTTTTGAAGATTTTCAAGATGTGCCCTTAGCCGCTGCTTCATTGGCTCAAGTTCATAAAGCAAAACTCAAAGGCACATCTGAGAATGTCGTGATTAAAGTCTTGAGGCCTAACATTCATAAACAAGTTCACAGGAATGTCAGAGTAATGAAGGCTGGAGGTTTTTTAGTCAACTTATTTTATAAAGAGAGTGACAGACTGAAACTAAAAGATGTTATTCATGATTATGAGAAAACTATTTTTAAAGAGTTAGATTTAAAGGTTGAGGCAGCAAATACTACCGTTACCAAGAAAAACTTTTCTGATTCAGATCTATTATTTATTCCAAAAGTTTTTTGGGATCACACCACGGTAAATGTCTTAACGCTCGAAGAAATTGATGGATTAGCATGCACGGATATTCAAGCGATGGATAAGCTTGGCATAGATAGAAAAATACTTGCAGAAAATGGAGTAAAGATATTTTTAGATCAAGTTTTTAGAGATAATTTTTTCCATGCAGATATGCATCCTGGAAATATTTTTGTAAGCAAGGTCAATGTAAGTCAGCCCAGCTATATAGCAATTGACTGTGCAATAGTTGGATCACTTAGCAGAGAGGATCAATACAATTTAGCAAGAATGCTGCAAGCCACCTTAAAACAAGACTATTACAAATTATCTGAGTTATTTATAGGTGCTGGCTGGGTTTCCAGCCAAACCAATAAAGCAGAATTAGAGCAAACCTTAAGAGCGACCTGTGAACCTATTTTTGAAAAACCTCTCTCAGAAATTGAGTTCGGAAATTTATTGCTTTATTTATTTGATTCAACAAGACAATTTGGCTTATCGGTTCAACCCTCTCTGATACTTCTGCAAAAAACACTTATCCATATTGAGGGTATGGGAAGAGAGATATACGCTGATCTTGATTTCTGGGGTCTTGCTGAGCCTTACCTTGATCAATGGATTGATAAGCAGTTTAGTCCATTAAAGCTAAAAGAATTTCTAGAAAATAACCATTATGAGATCCTGGACAAAGCATCTTCTTTGCCAGGTGAAATTTTTGACTTGCTCGATAATATAAAGTTTTTAGCAAATGATGGGAAAAAAAATATCGATCTCATTAAAAGCCTTGAAGCCACCATTCAAAATCAGCGAAAATGGCAAAATCTAACTATACTTACACTTATTGGTATTATTATGATTCTTATAGGAACATTATCGTCATGAGGATCAGGAGTTAATTATGGGAATAGGTGGAATAAGTTTTTGGCAAATATTAATCATATTGGTGTTGATACT
>CAYVYQ010000009.1:0-31740 GCA_964455855.1 uncultured Gammaproteobacteria bacterium | reverse complement strand
GAGAAAGAATAAAAAAGAAATTTGGAGAAAAGCTTTGCCATTCAATTTCTCTAAAGCTAGATACAGTAACACTAAATGTTTTTCCTCCAGCTGAAAAAGTGAGCTCATCACCAATCTTAAGATTCATTGATTCTGCAATCTCTCGATCAATTGAGACTTCCGCAACTTCATTACCGTTAGTCCACCATTCGCCCTCTACCAGTGAATTACTTAGGGGTAATTGATTCCGCCAAGTTAAATTTGCCTCCCGCTCCATAAGATTATCGAAATTGACATCTTCAGATCCAGGTCGAGCTGCCGATAAAAGCCTACCTCGAATTAAAGGAGTAAAATCTGGCACGATATTTCCTTGGTCTTTGAAGTAATTGGATATGGGATCTAGGTTGTATTGCTGAATATTAAATAAAAAATAGTTTGGTGTATCTTCATCTAGGGTTTCGGTCCACGAATCAACCAAATCCGTTCTTGTTTCCGCAAGTACCACAAGAAATAACAATGAAAGCCCAAATATAATTACTTGTAAAATACTATCATTTCCTCGCTGAACTATATTTTTTAGACCTAATTTCCAACCTGTTCCATAAGAAAATTTCACGCGGGAAAGCCCATAAATCAACAGCCTACCTATTAAATATAAAGAGGCAGTGACTAAGATCAATGAAATAACTATGTATATAATTAATTTAATGTCTTGAAATAAAGCACCTAGAAATCCAAACATTGTAAAAAAAGCAACTAGATAAATCATGAGGTTGCTTGATAGCTTGATATTAAAGTCATTCCTCAAAATTCTGATAGGCTCAGTTTCACTTAGGATTTTGATATAGGGAGATGCTGTTGCAAATATCACAAAAGCAGCTGTAATGAAGCCAAGAATTACAGGTCGAGAAGATGGCGGCGGTAAATCAGCATTAATAATTCCTTGTAAAGTAGAAAGCAAAAGATGCTGTAGCCCATAACCAAAAATCAATCCTAGTGACGAAGCAAAAATAGCTACCAAAGTTAGCTGCATAATTTGGTGCCCTAAAATAAATAACTTAGAAGCTCCAAAGACTTTCATTAATGAAGTATGAAGAAGGTTTCTGCTTGCATAGCGTCTAACCGCCATCATGGATGCAATAACAGAAATAATAATAGTGAAAAGACTAGCTAAATTAAAAAAGGTTGTTGAATTAGCTATATCTTCTCCAAGATTATCTCCCACGTCTAATGCATTTTGAACTCTTATATTGTCAGGTATTTCTTCTAACAACTTTTCAAAACGCTCAAGGTTGTCTTGAGTGCCTGAAAAAAGGTTTCTATAAACAACTCTGCTCCCAGTTTGAATCACCCCCATTGCATCAACATCATTTATATTTACAATCGCGACCGGATAAAAACCTACAAAGCTAGAGTTTCTATCAGGATAATCTTCAATAATCCCCTCAACTATAAAATTTTTATTACCAATAGAAACCTTATCCAGCTCCATTAACTCTAAAGTGTCTAATACTTTTCTTTCAATCCAGATGTTGCCAGGCTCGGGTGAGCCAAAATGTTTAATTTTAGCTCCCTGAGAATTAATAATCTTTAATTCACCTCTTAATGGATATGATGCAGTTACAGCTTTAATAGAAGTAAGCAGATTATCGTCTTCTGTTATTATCATGCTCAGAAATGTAGACATCTCAGCAGAATCAAGATCATTTGCTGCAGCTAAGTCCAAATATTTTGAATCTATTTTAGATGCTGATCGTAATACAAGATCTGCGCCTAAAATACTTGAGGCCTGCATTTGCATGGAGGACTTAAGCCTGTCACCTAAAAATCCAACACTTGAGATCGATGTAACAGCTAAAACAATTGATAAAAATAATATTAATAAGTCGCCACTAAAAACTTCAGACCAAAATTTCTTTAAGCCATATAAAAGGCCTCTAATCACAATAATTGTCCTTCTGAAAGTTCATAAACTTCATCACATTTTTCTGCTAAAGATAGATCATGAGTCACTAGAACTAAGGTTGTTTGGATGAGTTCATTTAGTGAAAATATAAGATCGGTAATAGAGCTTGAGCTTTTTTTATCCAGATTACCTGTTGGTTCATCAGCAAATAAGATTTTTGGCTTGTTAACAATGGATCTTGCTATAGCAACTCGCTGCTTTTCACCGCCACTGAGTTGAGTCGCAAAGTGCTTTGCCCTATTTGAGAGTCCAACTTGCTTTAGAGCCTCGTAAGCTTTATCTATTGATTGAGGATCTCCTGAAATTTCAAGCGGTAACATGACGTTGTCTAGAGCGGTCAATCTTGGCATTAAATGAAAAGATTGAAATACAAAACCAACATCCTTGCCTCTAATTTGAGCTCTCTTATCTTCATCAAGGCTTGTAATTTGAGATCCCAGCAACCTAACAGTTCCAGCAGTCGGCAAATCAAGTCCAGCCATTATAGCTAAAAGTGTAGTTTTGCCAGAGCCAGATGGCCCAACCAAAGATACTGGTTTACCTTGTTCAACCGATAAATTTATATCCTTAACTATTGTCAAAAGGCCCTCCGGACTGTTAACTTCTTTTGTGATGTTCTTAACTTCTAAAATTAAATTGCTCAAAGTATCCTTGGGTTTGCTTTTAGGTATTCTACTGGCACTTTCTTCGTCAGTAAATTCATCAGCTCAATTCAATAAAAATGAATATATCGCAGTTGTTTTAGGAGATAGCTTAAGTGCTGGTTATGGAGTAAAAATTCAAGAGTCTTGGCCATCTATCCTTGAAAATAATTTAAATTCAATGGGTATGAATATAAAAATTATAAATGCTGGTATCAGTGGCGATACCACATCTGGAGGTCTATACAGACTCCCCAAATTATTGAAAGAGCATAAACCAAAATTAGTAATCTTAGAGCTTGGCGGAAATGACGGCTTGAGAGGAATGTCTATCAAGCAAGTAATAAAAAAAAATTTAGATGAGATGATAAGAATGTCACTAGATGAAGGATCCAAAGTCGCGCTAATTGGAGTGGAGCTTCCTCCTAATTACGGAGCAAGATACACAGATAATTTTAAAAATATGTATGTAGATTTAGCGAATCAATATAATTTAACCCTTGTGCAAGGCTCAATAAAGGAAATGGTCTCATTAAGTCTTATGCAGGCAGATGGCATTCATCCAAATATCAAAGGACATATGCAAATAGAAGAAGAAGTGAGAAGCAAGATCTTAAGTTTATTGCATTAGATAATTACTGGCTAAAGTCTCTAAAATTCTTAAATATCAGTTTTTTTGAAGTGGATCGTATTGGGTTGATATCAATACCACCTCTTCTTAAAAATTTTCCATACACCGTTAAATCATCAATTTTAAAATCATTTCTTAATGATATGAAAATAGATTCAATGCAGGCTTCATGAAAATCACCTTTATTTCTGTATGATTTTAACAATTTAATTAACTTTTTTGAGTCTATTGAGTCAGAGGCAGAATGGATATATACATTACCCCAGTCCGGCTGAGATGTCACAGGGCATATAGATCTAAAACCTTGAAAGCACGTAACCTTATTTTTTGGTACTTTATTTGTAAATTTTGAAATAAGGGTCGAAATCGGCGCATCATCAAATCTATTCAGTTTTCGAACTGAAACCGAGGAACCTAAAATTTTAGTTAAATCTTTTTCAATTAACTTATATGCATTAGCGGGCTTAGAAAATTTTTTATTATAAAATGATGCCAAATAAAGCTTAAAAGACTTAGATTCAACTGTAAGCACAGAGTGCATTGAAATTTTAATTTCCAATGCTTCGATCACGGGAAGATTCCTAGAATTTAGATATGAAAATTCATATGCATTCCAATAATCTAAGCCAAAAAATTCATTTAAATGCTGATTGTTTCTGGGTATAGAGTCTAAAAAATCTGGGGAATAAGAATCTAGTTTTGGCGTGGATTGATTTCCTAGATATTTAATCTTCACTGACGAGTTCCAACCCCTTTATGTAAAAGAATTAAACATGCGGAAGTGAGAACAGCTATAAAAAAAACAATCATCGCCAATGCAAATGGAATAGATACATCGCTAACCCCTAGCATTCCCTCCCTGAAGGTATTTACAACATAAAGCATTGGATTTGCCATAGAGATATTTCTCCAAATATCGGGAAGTATGTTAATTGAATAAAATACACCGCCCAAATAAATCAAAGGTGTTAGCACAAACGTAGGAATGATAGAAATATCATCAAAGCTATCTGCAAAAATAGCATTTATAAAGCCCATTAATGAAAACAAAATGGATGTTAAAAATAAGACTGTTACCGTAAGCAATGGATTCACTATTGTGAAAGCTGGGTAGAAGAAAAGTGAAACACAAAAAACTATGCAGCCAATTAAAACTCCACGAGACACACCACCCATAATAAACCCAACCAATATGGCCCAATTTGGCATTGGAGATACTAATAACTCTTCAATAGATTTTTGAAATTTTACAGAATAAAATGAAGAAACAACATTTGCATATGAGTTTGTAATTACGGACATCATTATTAATCCGGGTATCATAAACTGTATATAATCAAGACCATCCATAGTACCAATCCTTGGACCAATCAAAGATCCAAAAATCACAAAATACAATGACATGGTAACTGCTGGCGGCACCAATGTTTGCACCCAAATTCTTAAATAACGTTTGATTTCTTTTCTAATCAAGGTGATCAAGGAAACTAAAATTTCATTTCTTCTTTTCATATTTAAGTCTTCTTAACCATTTCAATAAACATTTCTTCCAGCCTATTTGATTCATTGCGCATAGATGAAACCGATATACCAAGAGCTGATAGTTGATCAAATAAATCGTTAATAGATTGATCTTTTTTAATTACTACATTTAAGGTGGTTGAGTCCTCAAGAGTTATTGGAAAATTGGCTATAGAGGGAGGCTGATCTAGAGATTGATCAATATCTAAAACAAAGCCTTGAACATCGAGTCGGCTAAGAAGATCTTTCATTGAAGTATTTTCAACTAATTCACCATGATCAATAATAGCTATGTTTTTACATAGCTGCTCAGCTTCTTCAAGATAATGGGTTGTTAATATGATTGTGGTGCCTTGAGCATTAATCTCTTTTAAAAACTCCCACATCTCTCTTCTAAGCTCAATATCAACACCTGCTGTAGGCTCATCAAGTATTAAAAGTCTTGGCTCGTGTATAAGTGCCTTTGCAATCATTAGCCTTCGTTTAAATCCACCTGATAATGTCCGAGCCTGATCATTGCGCTTTTCCCAGAGGCCGAGGCGTTTAAGAGTTATTTCAGTTTTTAACAATGATTCTTTTAGTGGGATGCCATAAAAGCCAGCCTGAGTCGTAACAATATCAATAACTTTTTCAAAATTATTAAAATTTATCTCTTGAGATACAACTCCTAGTAAACGCTTCGCTTCAGGAAAATTCTCATCTGTATCAATATCAAAGATCTTAACTTTACCAGCAGACTTAGTAACCAAAGAAGCAATGATTCCAATAGTTGAAGATTTACCAGCTCCATTAGGACCAAGCAAAGCAAAGAAATCGCCCTCTTTGACTGCAAGATTGATGCCCTTCAAAGCAACTACATCTGAATCATAGGTTTTTTTAAGATCGGTGATCTCAAGAGCAAACTGACTCATGCGTGCTCTTCTTCAAATCCATCAACAAAAACTGCCAACAATAAACCTATTAGAAGACCAACCCAGGCACTATAAAATGTAATGAAGAAGGCAATAAGAAGAGCCGTTGCCATTTCAGAATTCTTTTTTGGAATTGACATAGCAACATATGCACAAGCGAAGCCAGTAAGAATGAGTGTCAGAGTTAGAGCCATCACCATCAATGGTTGCATGAGAGTTACAAATGGCAAGGTGAAATATAAGAAAGGGATACCCATTAAATAATATGAACCAATTCCATCGAAGATAGAAGGCATGTGTTTATGCCCCTTTTTCCATTGCTCAGCAACAACCACATGAACGCCTGTCCATAAGGCTCCTTGAGTCGGAAAGAAAGGGTTGATTAATGAGGCTAGTAAATTTCTGATTCCAACAGAAAGATGTGATCTATTCAAGTCAATGGGTAATTGTTCATCATCACGATGTTTTTGAGCATCCTTTAAAACTTCTGTTGCGGTAACTAGATCACCAAAAAGTAGCATATAACCAATAATTACAAGCGGCAATGCATCAATGTACATCTGCAATGTGGGCAATCCAATGTAAAGTGGAGAAGTTTTTTCGATTAAACTCATAACTGCGGGAATCTTAAAACCCCACTCTATATTGAAAGTAACTTCACCTAAGAAGAAAGCAACCAAACCAGCAATTAAAAATCCTGGCAATAAACCCAAGGAACCAATGACTTCAAAAAATTTATTTTTTGCGGCAATTCGTTTGAATGGATTAGAAAAAGTAGTTATGACGCACAAAATAATTGCTACCGTCATAGATATAGGCTGCATAAGGTAGGCATCAAAGTCTTCGTAAAATACTTGATAAAATGCCGCTAAAGCAGCTCCTAGAATTATTCCTGCTTTTAATCCATTTGGTATTCTCTCAACCAATAATTTACCCCAGCCTGTTAAGCCAAGAATTAAAATTAACGCTGTAAATTCAAAACACATTGCAGCCATGAATTGAAAAGCTTCAGGATTGTATCTACAAACCCCATCAACGCATACATCCGAACCTTCGGTAGGAACTCCATAATAACCTGCTGCTGCGAGAGCACCCATAACAATAGGAACTGCAGGCGTAACCCAACCAGGTGCCATTGGCTCTCCAAAAATTAATGGCCCAGCTGAAATAAAAGTACCTGCAACCATGCTTAAAGCTACCGCTTCTTCAAAGCTCAAGCCAAGCTTCATGGCTAAAGGAGCGGCTGCAAAAGCCGTTGCGCCAGAAATTACAAGCCCTTGAAGAAATTCTGGGGCTCTAAATTTAATATGAATGAAAGGGATTCTTAGGGTGAATGGACCCCATTTAATCCCATTGCTTTGTGAAGTATTCATTGTATTCATTTTGATAGTTCTGACATCCCCTCTTCTAATCCCTTTAATGTTAATGGAAACATTCTGTTATCCATCAGTTCTCTAATAATACATAAAGACGAAGTATAGTCCCAATGATCATCGGGTACAGGGTTTAACCATGCAACTCTATCAAAATGCTCGCATAAACGTTTGATGGTGGCGCCACCGGGTTCCTCATTCCAATGCTCAATACTGCCGCCTGCATTAGTAATTTCGTATGGAGCCATTGTGGCATCGCCTACAAAGATAACTTTATAATCAGAGCTATATTTATTTATAATATCTTGAACTAAGAACCTTTCTTGGGTTCTTCTTCTGTTGTCTTCCCACACAGATTCATAGACGCAATTATGAAAATAAAAATACTTTAAATGCTTAAATTCAGTTTTAAGAGCTGAAAAAAGCTCTTCACACAATTTTATATAAGGATCCATGGATCCTCCAACATCAAAGAAAATTAAAACCTTCACATGATTGGATCTTTCAGGAATCATATTAATATCCAGAATTCCTGCATTTCTAGCTGTTGATTTAATTGTGCCATCCATATCTAACTCAAGGTCAGTACTTTGGCGTGCAAACTTTCTCAGTCTTCTTAAAGCAACTTTGATGTTTCTTGTTCCTATCTCAACAGAATCATCTAAATTTTGAAACTGTCTTTGTTCCCAAACTTTTACAGCTTTTTTATTGCCTCCTTCGCCACCTACTCTTACACCTTCAGGATTATTTCCATTGTTTCCGAACGGTGAGGTGCCATTGGTTCCTATCCACTTATTTCCACCCTCATGTCTTTCTTTTTGCTCTTCAAGTCTTTTTTTAAATTCCTCAAGAAGCTTTTCTAATCCTCCCAAAGATTGAATTTTTTTTAATTCCTCAGGATCTAATTCTTTTTCGAATGCCTTTCGTAACCAGTCCTCTGGAATTAAAGCTTCAAAGATATCTTCTAAAGTCTCTATGCCCTTAAAGTAGATTTCAAATGCCCTATCAAACTTATCATAATTTTTTTCATCCTTGACAAGAACGGTTCTTGAAAGAAAATAAAAATCTTCCATGTCAGCAAACGCAAGATTTTTTTCAAGCGCACCCAATAAGTCAAGCAGCTCCCTCAGCGTGCATGGAACACCGGATGATCGAACAGTATGAAATAAATTAATGAGCATTTATTTTGCTTGATCTCTCCTAGACATAAATGCAAGCCTTTCAAGCAACTGAACATCTTGTTCATTTTTAAGCAAAGCACCATACAATGGTGGTATAGCTTTTGAGGTATCGGCATTCTTTAGAATTTCATCTGGAAGCTCATCAGACATTAATAGTTTTAACCAATCAATTAATTCGGATGTGGAGGGTTTTTTCTTCATACCCGGTATTTTTCTAACATCAAAAAATAAATCTAGGGCGTCTTTAACAAGAGCTTTCTTAATTTTAGGATAATGAACTTTAACAATTCCTTCCATTGTTGAGCGATCTGGAAATTGAATATAATGAAAAAAACATCTTCTTAAAAATGCATCAGGAAGCTCTTTTTCGTTATTAGATGTGATGATAATTAGAGGTCTTTTTTTAGCTTTAATTGTTTCTCCGGTTTCATAACAATAAAACTCCATGCGATCGAGCTCTTGCAGCAAGTCATTTGGGAATTCAATATCAGCTTTATCTATTTCATCAATGAGCAAGACAACTTGTTTCTCTGATTCAAAAGCTTCCCACAGCTTACCCTTTTTGATGTAATTCTTAATATCTTTTACCCTTTCATCACCGAGTTGAGAATCTCTAAGCCTGGTTACAGCATCATACTCATAAAGCCCTTGAGAGGCTTTGGTGGTTGATTTGACATGCCACTCAATTAATTCCATCCCAAGTGATTCAGCAACCTCAATTGCCAATAATGTTTTACCAGTTCCTGGTTCTCCTTTAATAATTAAAGGTCTCTCCAAAGCTATAGTTGCGTTAACAGCCATGCTGAGATCTTCAGTTGACACATAATTTTTTGTACCAGTAAATTTCATTTGATTTCCTTTTATGATTATGAAGAAATTTTTTCTTCTGATTTTAAGATTTTTGCAAGCTGCCTGCTAGTAGCAACAAGGTTTCCATCCATGTCCCATATATTACAATCTTGCTCAAAGTATCCGTTACTGATGTCTTTTGCAAGACCGTCAATAAATAATTGTTTTGTTTGAGGTAGTTGGCGGATGTTACAAGTCAATGCAAGAGTAGGAACCCAGCCCAAAGGGCCATATTTATTTTGAACAACAGGAGGCAAAATATCTGATAAATACGAAAGAACAAACGTGTCAGCAACTCCACCTTGCAATTCTAGGTAAGCAGAACATCTGGCTTCAGCTTTATCAGCAGGAAGTTCTCTATCCCACCATGCATGATCAGGATGAACTGACATGTCTAATTGTTGAATAAATGAAGGGGTTGAGCCTAATTTAAAATTCTCATAATTCATTACTTTGAAATGATCTTGTGGAACAGAATTCATAATTTCGGGTAATGGAGTTGCAAGACCTGAATGGCCTTTCATGTATTGAAAATCAGAAGATAAAGATGAGTACAAGCATGTTATTTTTTTATTCTGCATCAATTTAACTTGCCCCATTGAAGAGCCCCTTGAGGTTCTAATAATTTCCACATGCAATTCAGCAGGCTCAGGCTCAGTTCTATCTAGATAATATACATTAGAATTAATTGCGCTTGGATGAGGGAGCACCGATGTTAAAGCTTTATTCATCAATGCTAGTAGATAGCCACCATGAGGCGTATTACCAACAAAATACCTTGAGTCAGGAGTAAAAGAAAAAACAGTGTCTGATACTTTTGTTAATTCTAAAGCTGATTGAAATTGTTCAAATTGGTTCATATTAAGAGATAATTACATCATTATTGTAATAGATAGAAATTAAAAATGGCTGGATTTATAGACATTGCTTGTAATTTTACTCATGACTCTTTTAAAGATAATTTAGAGACTGTAATTTTAAATGCTGAGATTGAGCAAGTTGAAAAGTTTGTTCTACTATGCGCTAGTTTAAAAGATCTAGAGCCTATAAAAGAAATTCAGAAGTCAGCACCGCAAAAATTTTTTACCTCAGCTGGTATTCACCCGCATCATGCCATCGAAGTCATTGATATGAATTATCAAGACCTTCTAAATAAACTAACATCGATTTCTCCGAATGTAATTGGAGAAACTGGTCTAGACTATTATAGAAATATCTCTCCTCCCAATATACAAAGAGATTCATTTAAATTTCATATAGATATAGCAAAAGAGCTAAACCTTCCTCTTTATTTGCATCAAAGAGAATCTCATGAGGATTTTATAAAAATTATCAAAGAAAATTTTAATAATTTTCCAATATTTGTTGTTCATTGCTTTACAGGAACTCAGACGGAACTTGATGATTATTTAGATCTTGGAGCATACATCGGTTTAACAGGATGGATTTGTGATGCAAAACGAAATATTGAACTTCGCAAATCAATTAAGAGCATACCTCTGGATAGATTGATGCTAGAAACTGACTGTCCGTATTTAATCCCTAAAAATCTTCCAGAAAAACCTGCTAAAAATATTAATGAACCAAAATATTTACCTCATATAGCAAGTGAAATTAGCAAGCTCATTGAAGTGGACATCGAAGAAATTCGCGCATCAACATATGATAACGCAATGAGATTCTTTAACTAAAACAAGACCGATCTAAGTCAAACTTCTCACAAATTTCATCGTTGTTTTGACCAGCTTTTACTGAGGAATGTTGAATTTCAGTAGTTGTATCAGAAAATCGAGGTGCAGGTGCAGGCTGAATCACTCCATCAATCTCAACAAATGATTTTCTTGCTTTCATGTGATGGTGCTCTGGAGCTTCTGATAAACTTAAAATTGGAGCAACGCAAGCATCAGTTCCATCAAAAATATCCGCCCACTCATCTCGAGTTTTCTGCTTTATCGTCTCTTTCATCACTGCTTTAAGTTCTGGCCACTTATCTCGGTTCATTTGATCTTGAAACTTCGGATCTGAAATTTCCAATTTTTCCAACAAAACTGAATAAAACTGTGGCTCTATAGATCCAACAGCTAGAAATTTATTATCTGCACATTCATAAGAGTCGTAAAAATGTGCTGCGCCATCTAACATGTTTGACTCTCTTTCATCTTGCCAAAATCCAGAAGCTTTAAAGGCATAAAACATAGACATCAGTACTGAAGCTCCATCAACCATTGCCGCATCAACAACTTGACCTTTGCCACCGTTTTTAATATTCAACAAAGCAGAAACTATGCCCAAAGCTAAAAACATGCCTCCCCCTCCAAAATCACCCACTAAATTCAACGGAGGTGGTGGCGTCTCATTTTTTCTACCCATTGCTTCCAAGGCTCCAGTCAGGGCAATATAATTAATATCATGGCCAGCAGTTTTTGCTAAAGGCCCATCTTGCCCCCAGCCAGTCATCCTGCCGTATACTAAATTTGAGTTTACCTCTAAGCAATCTTCAGGGCCCAAGCCAAGGCGCTCCATTACTCCAGGTCTAAAACCTTCAATTAGACCATCAACATTTTTTAACAATTTTTTAATTTCATTCACGGTGTTTGGATTCTTTAAATCAGCAGATAGTGATAATTTAGAGCGATGTTGAAAATCAATTGTATTGCCACGGCCATGTTGAGACGACCTATCTATTCTAATGATCTCTGCTCCTAGATCTGCAAGGATCATTCCACAAAATGGGCCAGGACCTATGCCAACAAACTCAACAATTGTAATACCTTTTAATGGACCAGACATCATGCCTCCGCAGTTTCAAACGCTTTAAAAAAATTCAGTAAAAATGGTAGCAAAGTTAAGGATGCAAAAAAAGAAACTAATAGAGCAAAGGCAGTGAAAACACCAAATAAGACTGTTGGAGTAAAATTTGATAAAGCAAAAACAGAGAAACCTGCGGCTATTGTTGTAGCTGTATAAAAAACCGCTCTACCAACAGAATTATGAGAATTTACAATTCTCTCACCAGATGCAGAACCTTTTACCTGAGCTTCGGTTTTATAGCGATATAAATAATGGATCGTATTATCAACGGCCATTCCAACACTGATTGCAGCAACTGTGATAGTCATCATATCAAGAGGAATTTCAAGGATCCCAAGCATCCCCATGACTGAGCCAGCAGTAATCAAATTAGGTGCTAAGGCTATTAATGTAATTTTTATTGATCTAAAGAGGATTAATAACATTAAACCTATAGCTCCAAAAACTAATCCAAGAGATTTAATTTGTGATGAAAATAAAGACTGCAACATGTTGTTATATAAGACTGCCAGACCCGTAACCTGAAATTGATCGGGCTCTAGCTGAAATTTATTCTCCAAATCAAAATGTATTTTTTCAAGCAATTCTTTTCTATTGAGGGTTTTGGCAGACTCAAGGACTCTAGCTGAGATTCTAACTTTGGAGTCATCTTCATTGATATAAGAATATAAAAGAGTTTCTTTAATATCCTCAGGCAGCACAGATCTTAATAATGCTAACTCTAAATCATTTAGATCATTATTATTATTAATCAATCGAGCCAATTTAATTCCACTGGCTACACTTAAGACCTTACCCATTTCTGGAATGCTATCAAGGTAGTCATGAATAGATTCAAGTTTTGATAAAGAGCTAGCATTCCACCAGTATCCAGATGCTTCACTAGAATCATCTTCAAATAAATCATCTTCAAATAAATCATCACCCTCAAACAATGAGCTTTCAAAAACTTCCTGCACTGGCTGATCGATTAAAATTTCTAGGGTTGCTGTTCCGCCAAGTTCTTGATCCAGCAATAACATTCCCTGGTATATTTCAGTCTCTGGAGAAAAATAATCAATAAATCTATTTTCTACCTCTAATTTTGAGATTCCATAGAACATGGATATCGAAATGAAAAGAAAAAAAACAGCAATCTGATTTCCATTTTTTATAGTTAAAAAAGCTAATTTTGATGGGATCTCTTTTATAACATCTAATGAAGAGGTACTTTTAGATTTTATTAATAACTTCATGGCTGCCGGCAAAAAAGTAAATGTAAAAATAAAAGCAAAAAACATTCCTACTGACATCATCTTTCCAAACTCTATAACCGGTTTAATATCTCCCATCATCAAAGATAAAAAGGCAATTGCTGTAGTCAACGCAGCAAATAAACATGGCATAACCATTTGATTTAAAGTTATATATATAGCTTGATCTATTGATTCTTCGCTTTTGCATATCTCTATAAATCTAACCAAGACATGAACAGTCAATGAGATAGTTAAAATCAATAACAGCGCAATAAAATTTGAGGAGATAACACTTATCTTCCAATCCATTAAACCCAGAATGCTTGCAGTAAATACGGTTGTTAATAATGCATTGCTTAGTGGAAGTGCTACAAACCAAAAGTTTTGAAAAAAGAGATATAACATTAAACAAAAAACCAATGCCACGCCTGTTCCAAAGACAACTAGATCTGATTTAATAAAACTCATCATATCTGTTGCAATCATAGAGGCTCCGCCCAGGAATAATGTTCCTGATCCAGCATGCTGAGATAAAAGAGCCCTAATTTCAGATATTAATTTGGCACGATCGACTGATTCAGAATCATTTATCCTGGAAATTTGCATATTGATATTTTGCAAGCGCTTTTTATCATTTACAGTGGGATTTTCAATCTCTAATAATTCATATCTAGTTCGTATTAGATTTCTATATTCTTGATTCTCCTTAAGGGTAATCTGCATGGCAGTAGTGCCTCCAGATGGGCTGATAATAAGCTCTGAATAAACTGGGTTATTGATAATCTCATCCTTTGCAGAAACTAAGTCTATGTCTGGAGTTTCTAGGGTTTTGAGATTATCCATCAAATCAGCCAAAGGTACTTTTGGTTGAAAGAATATTGGTGCATCAAGGAGCGTAAGAACTGAATCAACATTTGGCAGTTTCTCCAACGACTCATCAAGACTTTTGATGGTAGCCAAAGACTCACTGGAGAATAAATCAGTATTAGGGGTAAACGTGATAATTAAAAAATCTGAATTCCCAAATACTTCTCCTGTTTCTCTGTATATTTTAAAAGCTTCATCTCCCTCTATAACCAGAGCATCAGACGACGCATCTAATTTGAAATCCTTTAGGCCAATTGAAGTAGATAAGAAAATAACTAAAAGGAAGCCCATAACCAACATCGGTCTTAAAAGTATGAGCTTAAAAAAATTCTGCATATTAAATGATTATTTTTTTGAACAGTCAGGTGATTTTAATATCAATGGATTCCTATCAAATTCATCAATTGTAAATGCTTGAATTGATAATGCGTGGATTTTGTTCATTACTTCATTCAAGACAGAGTATATATTTTGATGCCTTTTCACCTTGGGCAAATGACTAAAATCATTTGAGACAATTACCAGCTTAAAATGAGATTCTGAATTTGGGGGAACATTATGCATAGAGCTTTCATTCTCTAAATATAGATGCTCAACTGAAAATGCCATATTCAGATCTTTAATTATTGCATCATGAATGCTCATTCAGCGAAGCCTCCATACTTAATAAATATTTTTTATTATGAGTGCCTAGTGCAAATTGACCTATTGATTTATCTTGCTTAACTACTCTATGGCATGGAATGAATAAAGGAATTGGATTTAATTTACATGCAGTTCCAACAGCTCTAGAGGCATTTGGAGAACCTATTTTCTCTGCAATAGCTTTATAAGATGATGTGGATCCTCTTGGTATTGAACGCAATGCATTCCAAACTGACAATTGGAAATCTGTACCCTGAAGATCCATAGGGGGTAGAGATTGTAAGCCCATGTTAGAAAAAAAAAGGTCGACGCTCCTTTGCAAGTTATCATCTATTGAATATTTAGATTGACTTTGACCTAGGAAGGATAGCTCCACAAGACCAACTTCATTATAGACAGCATCGAAAGAACCAATCGGTGAAGAGATGCTTTTAATAATCATAATAATTATTTTAGCATTTGTATTTTAAAAATTTAGATAAAAAAATAGTTGATGGTGCGGCATCCGAGATTCGAACTCGGACCATCTGCTTGGAAGGCAGATATACTAGCCATTATACTAATGCCGCTCTTTTAAAGAAATCGTATATTACACTATCTTTCTATTAATCTTAAGGGAATTGAATGCTCTTTTAATTTTTCATAAACATTTTTATTTAATTAGTTTAAGATTAATTATGATATTTGATTTTCAGCATCTCAAAACAGCTAATATCAATTACTTCTCTCATGCAATGAGAGTGATCAAGCTATCCTTTGTCTTAATTGCGCTTGGAATAATAGGGATAATTCATGGCTTGATTCCTTTTGTCTTTGTTGAGACTGTCAGCAATAAAGTGAAAAAAATTGCAGACGAAATGTCCCATTTTTGAACTATAAAACTTGATACTGACGGTAAATACGCGATGACTTGCATGCGGACTGCTCTAACAATAAGCCTTGAATCTCCTTACTAATCTCTAATGCTTGCCAGGATTCTACAAAATCAACCCTAGACTCTAGAGATGAAAAAATATTCGTCCATTGAAAGTTATCATTTGAAATTTCATTCTCTGAATAAAGAATATCAATGGTCAAATTATTTTTTATTAATGCGTCTGTAAATTGCTCAATGACAAGCTTCATTGTTGCGTAACTATAACCATCTAAATACTCACACTCTAAAACCTCTGCAATAACGGGAGATAGATTAATTATTTGATTTGTAAGTCTTAGAGATCTGCTTGAAACTGAGGAAACATTACAATCAGCAATATCACCAAAGCTTAGAGCCGAAAGCATAAGATTAAATCTATCTAAAGATGCCTCTTCTGTGTATTTTGATAATAGCTCAAAGTTTTGAGTTTCTATTTCATCTTCTATGACTGGAAACAAAAAATATAATTCATCTAAGCTGTCTCCTGATTCAGAGAGGCTATTAACAAGTTTTGGTATAAATCTTTCAACGGAGTTAAGCGTTTCACCAGGAACTAAATTACATCTTAACAATGATTCTTTAAACTCATATTCTGGTTTAATAAAATTGCTAAGATCCAAATCAGCATCATTAGAATCTCCACTGCAGCTTGCTAAGAAGGTAAAAATAATTAAAGCAAATATGGATTTCAATTTAGATTAAAAATGTATAAACAGTGAGATAATAATATGATGAAAAATTATATATTCATACCAGTTATCTCTTTATTCCTAAATTTGATCTTATCGACAGAGGTTTTTGCATATAAATATGGTCTAGGGTCTTGTTTAGATCAGCGTTTTAAACAAGATATTTGGCAATCTATTAAAAAAGAAAATATTGATGGATTTATTTTTTTAGGAGATAACGTCTATGGAGACACGCCAAGTGGAAAGCTATCAAAAATGGAATCTGCCTATAAAATTCAGCAAACTAAATTGCCTGAGTGGCTAATGAGCGAGAAGGAAATATTAGCTATTTGGGATGATCATGATTTTGGAATTAATGATGGTGGTGGAGACTACCCATTTAAGAAAGAAGCTCAAAAATTATTTTTAGAATTCTGGAAGATTCCTGGCCTTGATCCAAGAAGCACCAGGGAGGGTATTTATTTTAAACAAACTAAACAAATTGAGGATCTTGAGGTAGAGATAATTGGTTTAGATACTAGATACTTTCGATCTCCACTTAAAGGCAAAGGCAAAAAAAATTCTTATGCGCAAAATATGGATTCTGAGGCAACTATTCTAGGCACAGATCAATGGATGTGGTTAGAGACATCAATCTACAATTCAACTGCAGACGTTATTGTGATTCTTTCATCTATCCAAATTTTAGCTACCAATCATCCCTATGAAAAATGGGATAACTTTCCTATGGAAAGGGAAAGATTGCTAGGATTAATTGCCAATGCATCAAAAAATACAACAATTCTTGCTGTATCTGGTGATAGACATAGATCAGGTATCTATCAAAACGATCATTTTGTTGAAATTACAGCCTCATCCTTAAATAAACCTGCATCACAGAACATAGAAACGGATCCTTTGCTGCTTGGAAAAACATATCCTATAAAAAATTTTGGGATTTTAGATATTGAACCAAGTAAGAAAAAAATTACTCTCTCTATTCATAATCAAAATGGATTTAAGCTAAACTCTAAAATTATCAATCTTAATTAATAAATTGTTGCTTTGACTAATCTTTTAAGTTCTTTTAAAAGATAGTATTGTTAATGAACCAAATATTTAATAGAAAAAGAAATATGAAAAAAATTGCTTTATTGTTTGCTCTGTTAATTCCAAATTTTATTAGCGCGGATATCCTGCTGCATGTTGGAAACTTGTTAGATACTGAAAATGGAGAAATCTCTAAAGCTGTAACTATTCGAGTTAAGGATAATACGATATCTGAGATCACCAAAGGTTATGCAACACCAAAGAAAGATGATGAGGTTATTAATCTAAAAGAATCATATGTTCTTCCAGGATTTATGGATATGCATGTACATCTTGCGCAAGAATATGTCCCAAAAGCAGAGCGAGAGTCCAAGATTGAGCCTGAATATAGAGCATTATTTGCAGCAAATGCGGCATCAAAAACATTGATGGCTGGATTCACATCGGTGAGAAACCTTGGCGATGGTGGGATGGAAACTATTTCGTTAAAAAAGGCAATTGAAAAAGGGTTGATAATTGGGCCAAGAATTTTTACTTCAGGTAAAACTATTGCTACTACTGGCGGTCATGGAGATCCCACCAATGGAATGCCAAAAGATAATTATTCACCCCCTACCCCCGAAGAAGGAGTGATTGACAGCCCTCAAGACGCTATAAAGGCTGTTAGACAAAGATACAAAGACGGTACAGATGGAATTAAAATTACTGCCACTGGAGGAGTCTTGAGCGTTGCTAAATCAGGTGAAAATCCACAATTTACAGATGCTGAGCTACTTGCCATTGTAAGCACGGCAAATGATTACGGGTTGTGGACAGCAGCGCATGCTCATGGAAAAGAAGGCATGAAAAGAGCCGTCATGGCAGGCATTAACTCTATAGAGCATGGAACATACATGGATCAAGAAGTAATGAGTTTAATGAAAGAAAGGGGAACTTATTATGTGCCCACTATTATGGCTGGGGATTGGGTAGCAGAAAAAGCCAAGATTCCAAATTTTTTTCCGGCACTTGTGAAACCTAAAGCAGAAAAAATTGGCCCACAAATCCAAGCAACTTTTTCTCAAGCATATAAAGCTGGAGTAAAAATAGCCTTTGGAACTGATTCGGGTGTATCTGCACATGGAGATAACTGGCAAGAGTTCATACTCATGACAAATGCCGGAATGTCTAATAAAGATGCTTTAAAAAGTGCAACAATTGAAACTGCAAAGCTCCTTAGGGTCGAAGATATATTGGGTCAAATAAAACCTGGAATGTTTGCTGACATAATAGCTTTTCAAAAAAATCCTATTGAAGATATATCAACGGTTAAAAATGTAAGCTTTGTGATGAAGGATGGGATCATTTATAAGCAAACGATATAAAAATGTCTAAAAAACCTAAGATTATTATCTTGGGAGCCGGCATGAGTGGAATAGCATGCGCTCTTAGCCTTTATAAGAATTTTGATGTACAGATTTATGAAAAATCTCGAGGTATTGGGGGAAGGCTTTGCGCAAAAAGATTGCCTCACGGAGTGTTTCACTTTGGCGCGCAATTTTGCACAGCTCACACAATCACTTTTCAAAATTTTTTAAGAGAAAGCGATGCTGTAAGTTTTCTTGGGTCCTCTTTTGATGTTGATAAAGGTTCTAATATAGAAACCAAAAACTACTTTGTGGGAAAGGATGGTATGCATAGCCTTCTTAAAAAATATAATGAGGTTTTAAATATACATTACAAACACAAAGCGGTAGATATAGATGAAAATAGAAAGCTGATAAGCTTTGATTCAGGTCAAACGATCTCTTATGACATAATAATTTCTAGTCTCCCCCTTCCCCAAGCAAGAGATATTTTTCAAACTGAAATCAAACATGATGCAATCTTTAGTCCTTGTTTATCTGTTGGAATGTCCATTAATGGGAGTCCTTCTTATGATCACAATGCATACAAAAATATCAACAAAGATGTGGCATGGCTTGGATCAAGCAGTTTTTACAACAACAAAAATAAAGAGACCTGGGTTTTACAATTCTCACCCGAAACTAGCTTAGCTATGATGAATAATTGTGACTCCTCAATTCAAGCGACCGCCGAAAACTCTATAAGAAATATCATAAATGGAAAATATGAAATCATACATTCGGGAATCTTTCGATGGAAGTATGCTTTATGCAATCGATCAAATCTTAAAAGTAAATTTACATCTATTTCAGAAGATTCTTTTGCAATTGGTGACTGGAATATTTCACCGCGCGTTGAATCTGCCTATATTTCTGGAACTGCATTGGGTGAATATTTATTTGAGGCTAGGCTATGAAACAAATAGGATTAATTTTTCCAGACGATTTATCAACAAATAATTCAGTCCTCTCAACAATCAAAAGCTCAGATCTATTAGTAATATATGAGCCCTGTGACACTTTTTATCAAATCAGTCATCACAAACATAAATTAGTTTTATTGATATCGGCTCTAAGGCATTGGAAGAAAGAATTAGAAATTAAATTTAAAAATATTATCCATATAAAAATTACTAAAGATAGAAATATCGATCTTATGCATGAGTTAGAAGCATTGCATAAAAAAAATGGTTTTAATATTCTTCATGTTACTCAGCCAAGCGATCATGGGATTTTAACCCAACTTATGTTCTTTGGATCTACCCATAATGTTGAGTTAAAAATTCATCCAGACACAAAGTTTATTGATTCAATCGAAGGTTTTTCAGATTGGTCTAAAGATAAAAAATCTCTAGTTCAAGAATATTATTACCGCTGGTTAAGAAAAAAATATAGTCTTCTGATGGATGGAAAAAACCCCTTAGGTGGAAAATGGAATTATGATAAAGATAATCAAAAAAGCATTTCAAAACTTAAGGATCCCCCAGAGCCTAGGCCAAGTCTAAAATCTGATGAATTAACAATCTCAACCATGGTTGATGTTGAGAATTGTTTTCCCGATTCGATGGGCAATTTAGAAAATTTTAACTGGGCCGTTACACATTCTGAAGCTAGAAATCAATTAAAGAATTTTTTAAAGACTTATTTTAAATCTTTTGGAGATTTTCAAGATGCAATAGATAAAGAAAATACAACATTATTTCACTCACTCTTATCACCTTATATAAATTCTGGTTTATTGGATCCTATGGAGTGCATAGTAGATGCAATAAGTTATTACAATAAAGCAGATCATGAAATCCCAATCAATGCTGTTGAGGGCTTCGTAAGACAAATTTTGGGATGGAGAGAATTTATTAGAGGGGTTTATTGGGAGAATATGCCTCAATACAAAGAAATGAACTTTTGGTCTCATGATAGAAGTCTTAATGAAAATTGGTATTCAGGTGAGACAGGGATTCCCCCGCTTGATGATGCAATTAAAGAATCACTTGCTACTGGTTATACCCATCACATAAACAGACTAATGATTATTTCTAATTTAATGAATTTATCTAATATTAGACCAACTGAGATTTATCAATGGTTTATGGAGATGTATGTTGACTCAGCTGACTGGGTTATGGTCCCAAATGTATTTGGAATGGGGACCTATGCCGATGGAGGTATCTTTTCAACAAAGCCTTATATCTGTGGATCAAGTTACATGCTTAGAATGTCAAATTACAAAAAGGGAGAATGGTGTGATGCTGTTGATGGCCTTTATTGGAGATTCATAGAAAATAATCGAGAGTTTTTTGCTACAAATCCTAGGCTGGCATTAATGCCAAAGTCTTTGGACAAGATGAATGAGGATAGAAAGATTAAAATTTTTAGTGCAGCTGAAGAATTTATTACCAAAAATACTGTTTAAAGATCTTCTAACAAAAATTCAGAGGCAGCCAAGCTCATACCAGCATTGTCATGCGCAACACCAGGGACGGTCTGATATCTCCATCTGAAAGGAAGATTATTTTCTACCCCCAGCTCAATCAAATCATTAAAAAAATTTGTTCCTCTTTCAAATCGATGCCTTCCCTGTTTTTTTGCTTTACGCATAGAAGGCAGGGAGTGATGAGCTGGATCGTTATCTGCATCGCCTAAGAAAACTCCACCCTTCAATCTAAGCAACCACTCAATTCTTTCGTCGGAAACATTCATATTTTTAATGCCAAATGGATAAGAGGTTTGGCGATCAACAAAAGTATAAAATCCTGCATTTGCCATAGCAACTTTTTCAATTCTTGTTTCATCGCTGAGCAAAAGATATCTATGCACAAATTGCGAACCTCCAGAGTGACCATAAAGCCTAAAAGTTGTTGTTGAAAGTTTTAGTTTGGATTTAAAAAAATCAAAAAGCAGTCCCAAAGAATCAGTCAGAAAAAGCGACTCATCTCTTAATAGCTTGCCTCGTTCAGTGCTCATCATTAAATAAACATATTCAGGAAAAGATTCTTTAGAAAATTTTGGTGCTATAAGGACAACATTCCTGTTTTGAACTAAAGGCAACCAATCATTTATATATTTTTCGGCTGTTCTTGAGGCGCCATGCATAATAAAAATAATCTTTGTATTTTCATCTATGGATTCTGGTACAGAATAATAAATTTTTGAGTCTGGTTTATTCCAATATGAAAAAGTAGCTTCATCTATTTGTCGAGCAAATAATTCAGAGCTTAAGAAAATAAGAGAATATAAAAAAAAATGTTTCATTAGTGTTGATGATTTAAAGGTTTTTCTGGGGACTCGCATTTACCTCGCTCCCAGTCACCCGGCTTACAATCATAGATGATTCTTCCATGATCTTTAATTAAATAATCTAAAATCTGGTGAGCATGAGCGCCAAAACCCAATGATGCATCTTCCTGAAGTTCTTCAATGGGTATGGTGTAACTTGTCCAATCTTTAGGAGCTCTCCATCCTGGTGGAGGAACCAATTGAGCTCTAATCCCTGATATTGGATGAAGAGCCCGCCATTCTCTGATCTTGTTAGCCATGACTTCAACCAGCTTTGGATATTCCTCTGCTAAGTTATTATACTCATTTGGGTCATTGCTGATATCAAACAATTTATTTTCTACATTAATTTCTAATAAAGAGCTTGTTATAACCTGAACAAGCTTCCATTTATCATTAAAAACTGTTGTATGAAATTCTCCATAATTAGGAGTCTCAGATGCAAAATACACTTCCTTGTTGAGCTTTATATCTTTTCCTTTCTTTATTGCGGGCCACATATCTCTTCCCCAAATTTCTTTAGTATTTAACATTGGAACTTTTGAAGCACTAGCAAGAGTTGGGAAGACATCCATTACCGTCATTATTGATTCAAAGTTTTTTCCTGCATCTAGCTTGCCTTTCCACTTCATGGCAGCGATAGCCCTAATACCTCCTTCATAAGTGTCCCCTTTACCTCCGCGCAGTGGAAAGTTGTCAGCGCCTCCTCCAGCATATGCGGCTCCTCCATTATCACTGCTAAATAATATAATTGTCTCCTCTTCAATGCCTTCATTTGCTAGAGTATCTAGAACTTGGCCTATAGCCTGGTCTAATCCATCTACAACAGCTGCATACATAGGTCGTGCGCTAGGTGAAAACCCATTTAATGTTCTCGTACGATCAATTGCAGTACTTCTTGTGAGCTCTCTTGTATCCTCTAAATTTTTGTATTTTTGCACAAGGTCATCTGGGGCTTCTAAGGGACTATGAGGTGCAATGAATGGCATATATAGAAAAAAAGGTTTCTCTTTATCTCTTGCTTTGATCCATCGAGATGCTTCATCTGCCAATAGAAATGTTTCATAACCCTCATCTGTGATGGTTACTCCATTTCGTTGAAAATCAATTCCGCCCTGATTTGCAAATGGAGGAAAGTATCCAACTTCAGTATGCATGTGCCCATAAAAATCATCAAAACCTCTAGCATTTGGATGAAAGATTTCTTGAGAATGTCCTAGATGCCACTTGCCCACCATAGCGGTTTGATACCCAGCTGCTTTAAATGATTCTGGCATAAAATGCTCATCTGGATGAACACCATTGTTCATCCATGGCATTACTACAGAGTAGGAAATTCCCAATCTTAAAGGATCGCGACCTGTCATCAAAGCTGCTCTAGTGGGGCTGCATATTGGTGTTGTATAAAATCTATCTAACGTTAATCCCTCTAAAAATAATGAATCAATTGCTGGAGTGTCTATGGGTGCACCTCTCAATGAAATATCAGCCCAACCAAGATCATCTACAAGAAATATAATGACATTAGGCCTTTTATCGTCAGCATTTGCTATGGCACTGAAGGCAATCAACCCAATAAAAAATAATTTAAAATTCATAATCATCCTGATTAAAGTTATTTGTCCAATTCCAGTATTCTACCAATCTCCATGGAGATGTGGTCACAACCTTACCTTTTGAATTTTGATACCAACTTGAAACCTTTGGATGCTGCCAAACCATTTTTTCATGCCTCATATCAAATTTATCTTGGTATTGCTTTTCTATTTCTGGCTTAACTCTTATAACTTTAAGGTCATTACTAAGCATATATTCAATTGCTGAACAAATATAATTTATTTGACATTCGGAATTAAAGATAATGCTTCCTGCGTGAGCTAAATTGGTTCCTGGACCATACATAGCAAAAAAATTTGGTAAAGAGGAGAATGTGATTCCTAGATAGGAACTAGGCGAGTCTCTGTAAATCTTTTCAAAACTACCTGAGCCTCCATCTATATTGATAGGATAGAAAAAATTTTGTGCTTTAAAGCCTGTAGCAAAAATAATCGTATCAAACTCAAGTTCCTTTCCAGAACTTACAACTCCTTTAGAGCTCATACATTCGACCTCCTTAGAAAGCAAAGTAACATTTGGGAGATGAAGTGCCTCCAACCATGCACCATTATCTTGCAACATCCGTTTGCCAAATGGTGGGTAATCTGGGATGACCTTTTCAACAAGAGATTGATCAGAGATTTGTTCCAACATTGCAGATGTAAAAAGCTCCCTCATGGCATCATTTGCTTCATTAATAGAATCGCTTCTGGCTTTCCAAGTAGGATCAATAAACAATGAATCAAGCAGCTGATCTGACCCTGGATAGAAAAGTAAAAATCTATACCAACGTGAATAAAAGGGTAAATTTTCTAATAACCATTTTTTTCTGTCATCAACCTCCTCATGATATTGAGGATTTGGAAACATCCATGGTGGTGAGCGTTGAAAAATTGTGAGCTCTTTGGAAGATTTTGCAATGCTGGGGACTATCTGAAATGCGCTTGCACCACTACCAACTACAGCAACTTTTTTTCCAGAGATAGCATCAAAATGTGGCCATTGAGAAGAATGGAACATATCTCCTTGAAAATGTTCTAAACCCTTGATTTGAGGTATTTTTGGTTGGTTAAGCTGTCCAACGCAAGAAATTACAATACCTATCCTTTCCTTGTTTTCCCTTCCATGACATATTGAATCTACAGACCATTCTTGGGTTAATTCGTCAAACTTCATATCTGTTACTTGCGTTTCAAAATATGTATGCTTATGAATATCATATTTATGAAAGCAATTTTTAAAATAATCTAATAACTCTGGCTGTCTTGAGAAATGTTCTGTCCACTGATGATTTTCTTCAAATGAGTAAGAATAAAAATGATTTGCAATATCAACTCGAGATCCTGGATATTGATTTTCATACCAAGTACCCCCAAGATCGTTATTCTTCTCATAGATTTTATATTGAACGCCTATTTCAGCTAGTTTGATTGCAGCAAGAATTCCAGACATTCCAGCACCAATAATTAAAACTTCTAGATTTGATGTTGCTTTTATAAAGTTTGGTTTAAATGGATGAGTTGCAATATTTAAATCATTTAACATCATCGGGATATAATCTGTTGAAACTTCCTCGCCCACTATAAAATTCATCATTTTATTAAGCTCTGTATTGGATGGGATGTATATGTCATCAGCTTTAGAATTAGAAAAAAATCTATTTATCTCTTTAAGAGCTATTTCTTTAATTATTTGTTTATCTTTATCAGCTAGAAATCCTTGAGTTTCACCAAGGATGGCTTGATTTGGCTTGGGTAATTTATCTAATATTGAAATATCTCCTGTAAAATGAACTAACAATGCTGCGACCACAGGAAAGCTGGCGGAATCTAATGCTCTTTCTAGTGTTTGCTTGCTAATATTCACGTTATTTAATTATGCACTCAAAAACATTGCGATTTATACCAAAATTTTAAAATGTCTCAGTATTTAGAATTAATTCAAAAAATACACAGCTCACCATTTAGATTTGTTTTAGTTTCAAGTGGAGGTGGCACTAATGCTATCTCGGAAATCTTAAAAGTTCCTGGAGCAAGTAAATCTGTGTTAGAGGCATATGTTCCGTATGCAAAAGAATCTTTAGATTATTATCTGCTAAAACAGCCTGATCACTACTGCAGTCTTGGGACCACTCTGAGTATGGCTGCTAAGGCTTACAGTGCAGCAAAAAAAATCGATCCGCAAACTAATCCAAAAAATTTATTAGGCATCGCGGTTACTGCCTCACTTGCAACAAATTACTCAAAAAAAGGAGAGCACAAATTTTTTATAGCTATACAAACTTATAAGTATTCCTCAAGCTTTTCATATTCATTCATAAAGGGAGAGCTAACTAGAGAAGAAGAGGAACAGACAGTGACTGACCATATTATTAAAGCTATTGCACAAGCATGTGGCGTGCAAAAGAATTTAATTCCAGAAAATTCCTCACTTAAAGTTAAAACTGTGGAGGCTGAAAAGAGTTGGGTGCAATTAGTTGATAGTAAGATTGATTTTGTATCCTCGTCAAACCGTGTCCCTGAATTAATTTTTCCTGGTTCATTTAATCCATTTCACTCAGGGCATAACTCTATGAGTGAATTAGCAGAGAAAAAAACTGGATTAGGCCTTGCCTATGAAATATGTATTCAAAATGCAGATAAACCTCCGCTTTCCTATCATGAAATTGAGCAAACACTGAGTCAGTTTGATCACGGTCACGAATGGGTGTTGACTAAAGCTGGAAAATTTACTGATAAAGCCGCCCTCTTTCCTAATTCTGTATTCATTATAGGTGCAGATACCCTAACAAGAATTCTTGATGAAAAGTTTTATCTAAATCGAAAAGATATGCTTAATCAATTAGATTTATTTAATAGTCATAATATTAATTTTTTAGTCTTTGGTAGAAAAATTAACAATCAATTTATTAGCCTTGAATCAGTCATGATTCCAGACCACATAGCTAAAAGATTTTCTGGGTTCGGTGAGGAGATATTTAGAGATGATATTTCTTCAACGTTAATCAGAAAAGAACAAGAATAAATTATAGAAAAATCGGTATACTATTTTCAGTTAGGTTCTTTATAAAACTGGGGGGTTTTTATGAAAGGTTTCTTGCCAAAAAAAGTACCAGCACAATCATACTCAATCGACTCTAACTCTTGCACCAGAATAGAGGAGATATGCAACAATCTGCCAAAATTATTATTAACAGGAAAGGTGCAGTCAACTATTGATGGTCTCTCAAAGAAAGACCTTTCTATTAAGCAACTTCTAGTCAATCAAATGGGTCAAGATCTTAAACTTGCTATGTCGCAACTGAGTTTTATTGCTCATGCCTATATATGGGGTGACGTAAAGCCTCATGGAAAATTACCTGAGGCTCTTGCAAAACCATGGGTTGAGGTTGCTAAACATCAAGGCAGGCCTCCTATTTTAAGTTACGCAAGTTACTGTTTAGATAACTGGTTCTTAATCAATCAAGATGAAGGAATCTCATTAGAGAATGTTGGTTTAATCAATAACTTTTTAGGTGGAGTTGATGAAGATTGGTTTGTGACCATCCATGTTTGTATTGAAGATGCAGCCTCTGGGGCTATTGAAGCCTGCCAAGAAATAGCTCAATGTGATGAGACTTCATCAGAAAAAGAGATACTAAATCTGCTCAATCAGATAGCAGAGTCAATGAAAAAGGTAAATTCGATCTTTGCAAGAATGCCTGAAAAATGTGATCCATATATTTACTATCATCGAGTGCGCCCTTTCATCTTCGGAACCAAAGATAACCCTGATCTGAAAGAGGGTCTTATATATGAAGGTCAATTTGATAATAAACCTCAATTCTTTAGGGGTGAAACTGGCGCTCAAAGCAGTATTATCCCCTCTCTTGACGGGGCGCTACAAATCACTCATACCAAAGATCATTTAAGACATTATCTAAATGAGATGAGAGATTATATGCCACCAAAACATAGACAATTTATTAGCACTATTGAAAACAACTCAATGTTAAAAAAACTGCTTGATGATTCAAGCAAGCTTGCAAATAAATACAATGATTGCCTCGAGGAAATTAGAGCATTTAGGGCTATGCATCTAGAATATGCAGGTACTTATATCCATAAACAATCTCAAATTGAAAATCCATTTGGCAGGGGTGGGTCCACAATAACTGGCACTGGTGGCACTCCATTTATGACATATTTAAAAAAGCATCGAGATGAAACCGAGCAACAAAAGAAATAAAGTTATTATTTACTGTGAGGAGGTAATTTCGCTTCAACAAACCACTCATGGATTTGTTTGGCAGGATTAAACTTTTTTAATCTAAGCTTTTGGTTTTCAATGACTAATTTTTTAGTCTTAACAGCTAAGTAATGATAGGTATGACTATCTCTTGATTCGCTCTCAGGAATCAAATAAACCTTAGTTTGTTTTTTTTTGCTATCTGCCATAATGTTGGTGATTATACCGAAATCAATTCAATTTCCCATGTAATTTTTAAAAAAATGTTAAGAAATAACTGTGTTCTTCAATAAGCTTATGACTTAAAATGATTAGCCTTCAAAATATGTATGATAAAAACACTCGTCAGCTTTTACAAAACCTCCATAATTAAGCCTGTTACTTATACGTTTATTGCATCTTGCTTTGTTGTTCCAAATATTCTGGGTAATAATTTAATTCTTGATGGTACTTTATCTCCTGAAGAGTGGAATCAGGCATCTTCATATGACTTAGAGTATGAGGTCATGCCGTCTCGAAATACTCCCGCTGCTCTAAAGACAACTGCTTTTGTTAAATACGATAAAAAATATTTATATATTGGGATTAAGGCATATGGAGACCCAGATAAAATCAGAGCAACCTTAAAAAATAGAGATCAAACATGGAATGAAGATTATGTTGCATTGATGGCGGATCCATTTAGAGATGGTAGATATGGCATTCTTATTGGAGTAAATGCATTAGGAGTGCAGTTGGATGAAAAACATATCAGTAGTGCTGGGCCAGATGATTCTTGGGATATACTTTTTCAATCTGCAACAGCTTTCCAAGATGATGGTTATTCTGCAGAATTCATGATCCCCTTTTCTGAACTGCAATTACCTGACACGCAAGTTCAACAATGGAAAATTGGATTTATAAGAAAATCTTATCAGGCTGGAGTACAAACTGTATTTGCGTCATTTAAAAATCTTCCAGCTGAAACTTGTTATGCATGCCAAGCTGATGAGGAGGTGTTATTGGGATCACCAGACAAAATTTTTAGAAGCTATTTATATCCCTATATATTTATTAATCAATATGGAGATAGGCCTGAAAAAAAATTTAAACTACAAAATCCAGATTATGAGATTGGTATTACAGGTTTATATGACTTAACTAGATCCTCATCTATTGAATACACCATCAATCCAGACTTTTCTCAGATCGAGTCAGATGCTCCTGTAATTATGGAAAATCAGACATTTGCTATGTCATACCCTGAAAAAAGAACTTTTTTTCTTGAAGGCTCTGAGTTGCTCAAATCTGATACTCAAACTGTTTATACTAGATCAATCACCAATCCCTTGGGTGCAATTAAATACATCAATCAGGGTGAAAATAATACAGTCTATTTATTGCAAGCCACAGACACCGATTCGCCCTACTTGGCAGCTGGGCAATATAGATCTTATAAAGGTAATGCTGGTAAAAGCAAAGTAACAATAGGAAGACTAAAAAGAAATTTAGGCAATAAATCACATATTGGGTTAATCGCAACAAATAGAGATTACCAAGTTGGCGGATCAGGTTCAGTGGTTGAATTCGATAGTCTAATAAACTTTTTAGATGATTATATTTTAGATCTCAATTATGCAAAAAGTGATACACAAGAGGGTCAAATAGATTTTATTGGTAGCAATGAGACATTTGCGGGCAGAACTTATGCAATGGATGGAGAGTCTTTCTCAGGAGTGGCTAAAAATTTTCGCTTGAGAAGAGCTGTAAATGGATCAAATTGGGGGATTAGATTCAAAGACGTATCTCCAACTTATAGAGCTCATGTTGGCTTTGTTGGTAGAAATGATTATAAAAGTAGAAATTATTGGTATGGAAGAACCTATAGATCAACGGGAACTATTAGAAGAATAAATTTTAATTGGAATAATAGAAATAGACTAAACTATAAAAATCAAAAAACTCAAGAATTTTATCAATTCAGAATTGAGCTTGAGACAGACTTTAATTTTACTGGTCAAATTGAATGGCAGGTTAAGCCCAGTGAAAAATTTGATGGTATTCAATATAGCAAACAAACTGAATTTGAAATAAGAGGCCAATACCATCCATCGGAAAGTTTTTTTACCAGTTTTGAAATAGAAAAAGGTGACGCCATTGCCTATAGAATAGATAATCCAGAGATTGGAGATGCGAAAGAATATAATTTATATAACGTATTTAGATTCTCTGATAACTTTAAGATTTCTCTTGGTCATAGATACTCTGAACTTAAAAATAAAGTAACTGGCGAAGAATTCTATGCAGGTGAAATCAATAGATTTGAAATTGATTATCAAATTGATGGGGCATTATCTACAAGAACCATAATCGAAAAAAATGATTTCAGTGATGACTATTTTCTGGAAGCTCTGATTCAATGGAAACCCAATCCTTATACTATTTTTTATGCAGGTGGCACTCAATTCTATAAGGAGCCTAATCCTTTCAGCGATAATATCAGGCTTGAAACTTCACAAATTTATGCAAAGTTTCAATATTTTTATAATCCAAATAAATAAGTATATTTAGCAGCTAACCTCTTTACCTGTTAATTTTCCATCTTTAATAACTATTGAGTTGAGATCAAAATTAATTTCCTCTTCACTTAGAAATAATCCTCGAACTTGAATCTTGGTTTTATCTAAACCATCTTTTTCAAGGCATGAAAGTGGAATATTTATTGTGGACCAATCAGTCATAAGTTTTGTTGGGAGCTCGATTGAACCTCTGCAATTATTTCCGCATCCAACACTAAAATATAAAGATGGATTCGATAAGCTATTCACCCTCATTATAATTTCATAAAAAGGAGATTTCATTGTCGAAAGATTGACGTGAGATTCAGCTGAAATGCCAAAAGCTTGCAAGGATTGATCCTCTTTAAATACCACATTCTTTGCATCGTCTTGTCGTTGATAATCAAATCTAGTTATTTTTATTTTATCGTTATTGCTAACGAAGTCATCTTGTAAAACAAATTCAGGACCAGCTTTAGTTACAATAAATTCTTTGCCTGGTATTGAAGCAGTACCTAAAAAAACATTCACTAAATCTAGTTTAGAATCATTATTAGTAATTTGAATTCTTGGTGTCTCAATGTTCGACGAATAAGACAAGCCATATCCATATGGAAATAAAGGATCATAGATACTGTCAGTAAAATTTAATACTGATTGATCTTTGGTTTTTGGCCATGAATAAGACAGCTTGCCAGTAAAATCATGATGAATCTCATCATCTTTGGTAAAAATTACATCTGCTATACCTTCAACCGCACTGCCAGGGAGCCAAGCAGCAATAAAGGCATCGGATGCATTTAACTGCCTATTAACTACCAAAGGTCTACCAGATAGAAAGATACTAACAGTGGGAATGCTTTGAGCATTCATTGCTTCAAGTAATGGCAAAAATTTAGGATCAGTAGCTGCAAATGAAACATCTTTTAAATCTCCAAGCATTTCTGCATATGGCTCCTCACCAAAAACACCGATAACCACATCCGGATCTTTGGTAAATTTTCCATTATTAGAAAATTCAACTGTTCCACCTGATGAAAGGATAGTCTTTTCCAATGCCTCATAAATTGAATTTACATTCACAAAATCACTATTTAAATTTTCTCTTCCTTGCCAAGTAATCGTCCATCCGCCAGTTTGAGAAGAGATTTTCTTTGCCGCATCACCAATAATTCCTATATGTTGTTTGGGATTTAAAGGAAGCAACCTATTATTGTTTTTTAATAAAACAAGTGATTCCCTTACCGCTTGTCGGGCCAAAGCAATGTGCTTTGGATGACCTAGATAATTTTCTTTAAATTCGTGAGGAACTCTTCCATTGAATAAGCCAAGTCTAGATTTTACAGTTAAGATATTTCGAACAGCATCATTGAGCCTGGCTTCAGAAATTTCTCCGGACTTAACTTGCCTGATGGTATTACGCAGCAAATCTTTCCAATTTTCAGGAACCATAAACATATCTACGCCAGCATTAA
>CAYVYQ010000008.1:0-36213 GCA_964455855.1 uncultured Gammaproteobacteria bacterium | reverse complement strand
GCCATTCTTTTAGCCAATCCTCGATTTTAATCTATTTACCCTACTCATGCATGGTATGTTTTTTGGCATAACTTTATTTTTATTTTGATAGGCTTTCGGTAATAATCATTAGATGAAAAGATTACAAGATAAAGTCGCAGTGATAACGGGTGCTGGAAGTGGCATTGGTAAAGAAACTGCATTATTGTTTTTAGAACATGGCGCTAAGGTTGTGTTGGCAGATATTAATAAAGAGTCTCTCGAAGAGACTTTTGAAATCATTAAACAAAAAAAACTTGATGCAGATGCATGCATATCCATCACCGATGTTTCTTCGGAAAATGACATAGAAAATATGATCAAACTTGCGGTTGATCGTTTTGGTGCTTTGCATATTCTTTTTAATAATGCAGGCATTGGAGGTGCAGTGGGTCCAATTACTCACATTAATGCAGATGAATGGGATAAATCATTTCAAATACTTTTAAAGTCTGTGTTTCTGGGCTCAAAATATGCAGCAAGGATTATGAAAAAAAATCTTTCTGGTGGATCGATAATTAATACTGCTTCCATTGCGGGGATGGGAGGCGGATCTGGTCCGCTCGCTTATTCTGCTGCGAAAGCAGGAGTAATAAATTTTTGTAAAAATGCAGCTATTGAGTTGGGTGAATTCAAAATAAGAGTAAATGCTATTTCGCCAGGAACAATTAACACACCCCTGCTTGCAACAGCAATTGAAGACAGTAAGCTTGAGCAACCCATAAAAGATTTTGGTATGCCAATTGATATTGCATACACAGCATTATTTCTTGCATCAGATGAATCAAGATTTATTACAGGAATTAATCTTTGTGTTGATGGTGGCCTTACTCTCGACAACTCAGGATTGATGGTAGATGCGGCTGAATACTATTCGAAAATGGGAATCGAAAAAGTTGTCGGAATGAATATGGGCTCAACTGGCATAGAATCTGTAATCAATGACCTCCAGGAAGACGATTAAGATTTCTTCCAAGTAGTGCCATCGCTAGAATCATCTAACAAGATACCTTGAGCTGCTAATTCATCTCTTATTTGATCAGCCTTTTGGAAATCCTTAGCATCTCTCGCTTGATTTCTTTCCTCTATTTTTTTGCCAATCTCTTCATCAGTTAAATTTGCTCCATATTGAAAAAAAGCTTCAGGGCTTTCGTTCAGCAGTCCCAAAACTTTGCCCAATTCTCTCATAGTCGCTGCATACCTACTCTGATCTTGCGCATCTTGACTACTATTAATTAATTTAGCCAACCCAAAGAGAGTGCTTAATGCTTCTGGGGTGTTTAAATCATCATTCATTGAGTTTATAAATTCCTTAACGCTATCATCATGCAAATCTAACTCTTGTGATGGCACAAGTGATGCTGCCTGATAAAGTCTTGTCAAAGCTGATCGCGCTTGATCAAGGGATTCGTTATCAAAATTTAAAGAGCTTCTATAGTGGCTAGAGATTAAATAATATCGAATGACTTCTGGGTGATAGGAAGCAAATAAGTCTTTTAGCATTGCAAAATTACCCAAAGACTTTGACATCTTCTCACCATTAATTTTTAGCAATCCTGAATGCATCCAATAGTTTGCAAATTTATGATCAGAAGCACATTCAGACTGAGCTATCTCATTCTCATGATGAGGGAACAGTAGGTCTGGACCTCCACCATGGATATCAAAATGTTTACCTAAATTTTCTAGTGACATAACTGAGCATTCGATATGCCAGCCCGGTCTCCCTAAGCCCCAGGGAGAATCCCATGATGGCTCATTCTGCTTAGCACTTTTCCAAAGAACAAAGTCTAATGGGTCTTTTTTAGATCCATCTTCTTCAACTCTAGAGCCTGGATTCAAATCATCGATATTTTTATTTGATAATTTTCCATATTCTGGAAATGTTCGCACTGCAAAAAAAACATCTCCGCCTTCAGAATGATAGGCATGACCTTTTTCAATGAGCTTGCTAATCATGTTGATCATGCCTTCAATATGATCAGTTGCACGAGGCTCATTTGTAGGAAGCTCTAAGCCAAGCTTTAAAAAATCTTCATGCATACTAGCAATCGTTCTTTCTGTTAGAGCATCTATTGTTTCTTTGTTCTCATTAGCTCTATCAATAATCTTGTCATCTATATCAGTGATGTTGCGAGTAAAGTTTAACTTGTATCCTTGATATCGAAGGTAACGTGCAAGAATATCAAAAGCCATCATTGCCCTTGCATGCCCCAAGTGACAGTTATCATAGACCGTCATCCCGCAAACATACATCCCAACCTCGCCCTCCCGTATGGGCACAAAATCTTCCTTTTGGTTTGTTAAGGAGTTATAAAACTTAATTGTCATCTGTTATTTGATATATGAATCACTTATTATAGAGAACTTAACTGGAATGTAGGTTTTATTAATGTCAAAAATACAAATTACTGTCTTAATAATTATTGTAACTGCTGTTGCTTTAATCTTCTTCCTTTCACCCATTGATCAAAAAGATCAGACTGAATATTATCCAGAGGAGGATCAGATGTCACTTGTTACTATTTCCACTTCAGCCGGAGAAATCCACTTAGAACTTGACGCTGATAACGCGCCTATAACCGTGGCGAACTTTTTACAATTAGCCAAGGATGGTTATTATACTGGCACAATTTTTCACAGAATTATTGAAGGGTTTATGGTGCAAGGTGGCGGTCTAGATGAAGATATGACTCCTAAACCAACAAATACAGATCCAATTCAAAATGAGGCCAATAATGGCTTGAAGAATGATCGCGGCACTATTGCAATGGCCAGAACCATGGATCCTCATTCTGCTACTGGTCAATTTTTCATAAATCATAAAGATAATGATTTTTTAAATCACACAGCTGAAACTTCTCAGGGCTGGGGTTATGCGGTCTTTGGCTCAGTGATTGATGGTATGGATGTTGTAGATCAAATTGCCCTAAGTACAACTTCTACTGTTGGCGGTTATGCTGATGCTCCTCTTGAACCAACAATTATTCATTCAGTGACAGTGAGTGAATGAAGTTAGGATTTATATCTGATCTTCATTTATCTGAAAATACGCCCTCTGTAACGGAGGGCTTTTTTCAATTTTTACAAACTGCTTCGCAAGAATTATCTCATCTCTATATATTAGGTGATCTTTTTGAAGCATGGGTTGGGGATGATGATGACTCCAAGCTTGCGACTATAGTAATGCGAGAAATAAATTATGCTACTCGCAATGGACTAGAAATATTTTTTATTCATGGCAATAGAGATTTCTTATGTGGAGAAAGCTTTGCAGAGCAATCTAATCTTACCCTGCTTCCAGATCCGTTCTTTCTGAATTTCTTTGATTTAAAAATTGCTCTCTCGCATGGAGATGATTTTTGCACTGAAGACCTTGAATACATTGAATTTAAAAAAGAAGTTAGATCGTCAAAATGGCAAGAGGAATTCCTGCAAAAGCCTCTAAATGAGCGTCTAAGTATTGCATCAAACATGCGTGATGCCAGCCAAAAAAATAATAGCAGTAAGGAAATGTCTATTATGGATGTTACTCAAGCTGCCATTGAGGGTTTTTTTAAGGAGCATCACATAGATCTGCTAATTCATGGCCATACTCATAGACCAAAAACTCACAAAACCAATACCGGCACACGGATTGTTTTAGGGGACTGGCATGAAACTGGTTGGTGCCTAATGCTTGATGAGCAGCAGCAAGAATTAAAAGAATTTATCCTTTAAAACTATTGTTTGTTGCCAAATAATACTGTATAAATATACAGTATTTTAAATCCCATGACTATTAATTACCTCGGTTCAATATCGGCAAATGATCTGCCTGCCACTTTTACAAAATTTTTTGTAGAGCCAGTATCCGTAGGCTTTCCAAGCCCTGCAAATGATTATCTGGAAAGCCCCATTGATCTAAATCAGTACCTTATTAAGAATGGAGCGGCTACTTTCTTGGTAAGAGTATCCGGAGATTCAATGCTAGATGCAAATATTGCAGATCAAGCCATCTTAATAGTTGATCGAAGCCTTAAACCAAAGCACGGTAGCATTGTAGTTGCCTCTCTGGACGGTGATTTCGTATGTAAACGATTGCAACTTAAACCTCGACTGTGCTTACTGCCAGAGAATTCAAAATACAAACCAATCTATATTCAGCATGGCCAAGATCTAGATATTATGGGCACAGTCACTGCGGCCATTAATAAATTTGAATGAGACTTTTAGCATTAGTGGATTGTGATAATTTCTATGCCTCATGCGAAAGGGTCTTTCGACCAGATTTAAAACAGGTACCTATCGTGGTGCTGTCTAACAATGATGGCTGTGTTATTGCCAGAAGCAAAGAAGCCAAAGCTATGGGTATAAAAATGGGTATTCCTTGGTTCAAAGTAAAAAAATCATATTTAGCGCAGGGGGGTAAAGTATTTTCATCTAACTTTGCTCTGTATGGCGATCTATCCAAAAGAGTTATGAATATTCTTGAAGGAATGGTCAAAAGGATTGAGGTTTATAGCATTGATGAAGCATTTTTAGATCTGCAGCATATACACAATACAAATCACGCACATGAGTTTGGTGTTTACTGTCGCAACACTATAAGACAATGGGTTGGTATTCCTGTGCGAATTGGAATCGCGCCAACAAAAACTCTTACCAAGGTTGCAAGCCATGTTGCAAAAAATACAAGTGGCGGCATGGGAGTCTGCTGCCTAAATGACCAAAAAGATATAGCCCGTATTCTTAAAGCCTTACCTATTAAAGAGATTTGGGGTATTGGTCACAACCTCTCTAGGCAACTCAATCAATTGGGCATATATTCAGCCTATGAATTAATGCAAATGGATATTAGGCTTATTAGAAAAAAATTTAGCGTTGTTTTAGAGCGTACAGTTAGAGAATTAAGGGGAGAATCATGCATTCAAATAGAAGATCATTGTGATCCAAAAAAACAAATTGTTGTCAGTCGAAGTTTTAAAGGCAGAATTGAAAACTTAAGCGCGCTTAAACCACTAATTAGCAATTTTGCAGTGCGGGCAGGAGAGAAGCTGAGACAGGAAAAACAAAAATGCTCTCAAGTGTCAGTATTTATTTCAACCAGTAGATTTAATCAGCAGCTGCAATACCGTGGATTTGATAGCTTTCAGCTTCCTTGCCCGGTAGATGATACAAGAAGCATTCTAATGGGCGCAAATAAAATACTGAATACAATCTTTAGGAAAGGTTATCCATATGCAAAAGCAGGAATATTGCTAAGTCATTTTTCGCATTCAACCTTTCTTCAGAAATCTCTATTTGAAGCAACAGATCAGCAGTACTTAAAACAAGATACAAACTTAATGCAAACTATAGATGCGCTCAATGATACTCAAACACAGGTCTACTATGCATCACAGTATCCTGCAAGGTTATCACCCATACAAAAAGATATGGTATCACCCAAATACACAACAAACTGGTGGGAATTACCAACGACTAAGTAAAAAAATACCTGTCATAATGAGCCTCAGAAAGCTCCAAAAACTCTGAGTAAATTTGCTCTTTAAGCTGAGCCAGATCCGTATTTACATGACAAACAATTCCAAATTGGTGCAAATCTAATTCTTGTGAGCCAGCAGCTCGAAGAAGATCAAAGATCCAAGTCATTGGATCCATCGCATCATTAAAGTTTATCCCTTGATCATTTAGCCGAGTTGCTAATAGCTCAGCATTTGTAACAGAGAAGCGATCTTTTAAAACGGTTAACTTAAAACTTTCAAGCCTTGAATTAACCAGCTCTTTTTCTGGAACAGTGAATTTGTTCCAATTAATAACTTCATGAACAAAACGCTTGCAACCCTTGCAAACATTATCGCCATAAGTTGTAGAGCATATTCCAAGACATGGTGTAGAAGCTTTGTTTTTCTTCATAGACTGGATAATACATTATTTAATCTTAAGAAATACAAGGAAATAAAGAATAGGCTTGGGGATTTAGGGATACCACAGTAAAATGACGACCCAGGGAGAAAATTATGCTTCAAGATTACAAAAAACATTGTGAAGAAAGGAAAGAACAAGGAATACCTCCTCTACCTCTTTCGGCTCAACAAACATCAGATTTAGTTGAATTACTTAAATCAGAACATGAAGAGTCAGAATTGTTGCTGGAACTTTTGAAAGAAAGAATACCCGCAGGAGTAGATCAAGCAGCTTATGTAAAAGCTGGGTTCTTAGCGGACATCACAACAGGTGAAACAAGCAGTCCTTACATCTCTAAAAAAGAGGCAGTGATGATTTTGGGAACAATGCTTGGCGGATACAACATTCAACCTTTAATAAAATGTCTAGGAGATGATGATCTGGGTGAAGCAGCTGCTGCTTCATTAAGCACGACTTTGTTAATCTTTGATGCTTTTAACGAAGTTCTAGCCCTTTCTGAAACTAATAAAAACGCAAAAACTGTTATAGATGCATGGGCTGAAGGAACCTGGTTTAAAGAGAAACAAGAAATTGCAAAACAGATAAAATTAACTGTTTACAAAGTACCTGGTGAAATAAATACAGATGACTTATCTCCTGCAACTGATGCATGGTCTAGACCAGATATTCCTTTGCATGCATTGGCAATGTTTAAAATGCCTAGAGAAGGCCTAGAAAAACCTCTTGAAACAATAGAAGAGTTAAAGAAAAAAGGTAATCCATTGGTTTTTGTTGGTGATGTAGTGGGAACTGGCTCATCAAGAAAATCAGCAACAAACTCGGTGCTGTGGCATATGGGTGATGAAATTCCATGCATTCCTAATAAAAAAGAAGGTGGTTTTTGTTTCGGTGGAAAGATTGCACCTATCTTCTTCAACACATTAGAAGATTCGGGAGCATTCCCTGTAGAGTGTGATGTCTCCAAATTAAACATGGGACAAGAAATTATCTTTGAACCATTTAATGGAAAAATCTTAGATGCAGCTAGCGGAGAAGTTTTGTCTACGTTTGAACTCAAAACACCCGTCCTTCTAGATGAGGTTCGAGCAAACGGTCGGATTCCATTAATTATTGGAAGACAATTAACAGACAAAACAAGAGAAGCGCTTGGTCTAGAACCAACTGATATTTTTACTAGGCCTGATGCTGAAGATTCTTCGGATAAAGGCTTCACCTTAGCTCAAAAGATGGTTGGTAAGGCGTGTGGAGTAAAAGGAATTAGACCTGGGACATATTGCGAACCAAGAATGACAACAGTGGGATCACAAGATACCACTGGGCCAATGACCAGAGATGAACTAAAAGAATTGGCTTGTTTAGGGTTTTCAGCCGATCTTGTGATGCAATCTTTTTGTCACACTGCTGCATACCCCAAACCAGTAGACATCGATACACAGCATACATTACCAGACTTTATTATGAATCGAGGAGGAGTATCGCTAAAACCGGGTGATGGAATTATCCACTCTTGGTTAAATAGAATGCTGCTTCCAGATGGAGTGGGAACTGGTGGAGATAGTCATACTCGCTTTCCATTAGGCATTAGTTTTCCAGCTGGATCAGGGTTAGTAGCTTTTGCTGCAGCATTAGGTGTGATGCCATTAGATATGCCTGAATCCGTACTAGTAAGATTTAAAGGAGAAATGCAACCTGGAATAACTCTAAGAGATTTGGTGAATGCTATACCTTACGCAGCAATTCAAAAAGGTCTTTTGACTGTAGCCAAGGAAGGTAAGAAAAATATATTTTCTGGTCGCTGCCTTGAAATAGAAGGTTTGCCAGACCTAAAGGTTGAGCAAGCATTTGAGCTGTCTGATGCATCTGCTGAAAGATCTGCCTCAGGATGCACAGTTCGATTAAATAAAGAACCGATTATAGAGTACCTAAAATCAAATATTGTGATGCTTAGATGGATGATTGGAAGTGGTTATGGTGATGCTAAAACTTTGGAGAGAAGAGCTCAAGCAATGGAAGAATGGATTGCAAATCCTGAATTACTTGAACCTGATGAGAATGCTGAGTATGCCGAGATCATTGAAATTGACCTCAACGAAATTAAAGAGCCCCTTCTTGCATGCCCAAATGATCCTGATGATATTAAACCTTTATCAGCGGTCGCAGAGACTAATATTGACGAGGTTTTCATTGGATCATGCATGACAAACATTGGTCACTTTAGAGCGGCGGGTCATTTGCTTAAAAAATATAATGGTACAAAAGCTAGATTATGGGTAGTTCCGCCCACCAAGATGGATGAAAAACAATTAATGGAAGAAGGAATTTACAATGTCTTTGGGACATCTGGTGCAAGAACAGAAATACCAGGTTGCTCCCTTTGTATGGGCAACCAAGCTAGAGTACTAGCAAACTCTACAGTGGTTTCAACTTCCACTAGAAACTTTCCAAATAGACTGGGTGATGGAGCCGATGTATTTTTAGCTTCAGCAGAACTTGCTGCAATTGCCTCTGTATTAGGTAAACTTCCTTCCCCGGAAGAATACTTAAAATACATGCAAGAAATTAATCCCTTTGCTGACGAGATCTATAGATATTTAAATTTCAATGAGATAGATCAATATGTAGATAGTGCAAACTCAGCTGATATTCCTGCGGTGAACATTGTAAGTGCTTAATTAGATTTTTCTCTAGCAACTTTCTGGCCATCTCCTCTAGAGGATTCAAGATCTTCAAGATAATCCGAGCTTATTGAAGTTGGGTAATTTCCATCAAAAATCGACATTTCAAAATTTTTAATCGCAGGATTGCCCTCTTGCGTAGAAGCAATTAAATCATCTAAATCTTGATAGATAAGCCAATCAGCGCCAATTTCTTTTGCAACCTCATCATCAGTCTTTCCTGATGCGATTAACTCATTTGTTGCTGCCATATCAATCCCGTAAAGATTTTGGAATTTCACTGGTGGAGCTGCAGAGGAGAAGTATACTTTATTAGCGCCTGCCTCTTTGGCCATTTCAATAATTCTCTTACTGGTTGTACCTCTGACTATTGAATCATCAACTAACAATACATTTTTACCTTTAAATTCAAGATCTAATATATTTAACTTTCTTCGAACTGATTTTTTTCTTTCCTCTTGATTGGGCATAATAAAAGTTCTGCCAACATACCGATTTTTAACAAAGCCTTGTCTGTAAGGAAGTTTTAATGCTGCTGCAAGTTGCAATGCTGCTGTTGTAGAGCTATCAGGTATAGGAATGACTACATCGATATCATGATTGGGGTTAAGTTTTAGAATTTTTTTAGCTAACTTTTGCCCCATTCTCATTCTAGCTTTATAAACAGAAATTTCATCAAGAGTGGAGTCAGGTCTAGCCAAATAAACATATTCAAATATACAAGGAGTTGGCTCTGCATTGTCAGAGCACTGATCACTGTGTAAATTTCCTTCAACATCTATAAAAACAGCCTCTCCAGGATACACATCTCTTAATGTTTTAAAGCCTAAAGCAGAAAAAGAAGCATTTTCAGAGGCAACAATGTATTCTTTTTTTGTTGGGCCATCTTTGACTCCAATAACCAACGGGCGAATGCCTCGCGGATCTCTAAATGCAAGTAATCCAAAACCTGTAATCAAAGCAACAACAGCATAGGCTCCTTGACATCTAATGTGAGTTTTTCTAACAGCTTTAAAAAAATGCTTTTTTGAAGGGAGAATAGCTCTTTGCTTTCCAAGCTCATGGGCAAAAATATTTAGCAATACTTCAGAATCTGAATCAGTATTGAGATGACGCATTTCTGCATGGAATAATTCACGAGCCAGAACTTTAGAATTTGTTAAATTTCCATTATGCGCAAGACTAATCCCATATGGAGAATTTACATACATAGGTTGGGCAAATTCTTTGCCAGCACCACCAGCAGTTGGATATCGGACGTGGCCAATACCGTAATTTCCAAGCAATTTATTCATGTGTCGCTGCTGAAAGGCATCGCGCACATACCCCATAGATTTACGACTATTCAGTCTTCCGGTTTCGTCACAAACAACCATGCCAGCTGCATCTTGGCCTCTATGTTGAAGCATTAATAGGGAATCGTAGATTGAACTAGCTACATGAGTTTCAGAATATATGCCAACTATTCCACACATTATGTTGTCTCGTAAATTGTGCTGATATCAGCCTTTAGCATAACTGAATTTTTATCTGAGATCATACTTTTAAAAAATTTTTCAGCCATTGGAGCATATTTTTTTAAATAAGGTGAGCTTTGGGAATTTATGATAAAGCTTGATTGCTTAATATCATTTGGAAGAACAAGGTAAATGACCACAATGAGCAGCATGCCTCTTATAAACCCAAATAACACACCCAAAAGTCTGTCTAAGCCTCCCATGCCAGACCAGTGAACCAAGCCCCGCAGCAATTTGATTAACAGCCCTCCTAAAAAGATAATTCCAACAAAGGCAGTAATGATTGTAAGGATTCTTCTAACCTCAGGGTTATCTATATAATCTGTAAAATAAGGATCTAGGTAAGCATTTAGAAGCATTGCTGCTGCAAACGCTGTGATCCACAACAAGAGGGATAAAATTTCTTGAATAAAACCTCGAAAAAATGCTATCAAACCAGACAGCATAATTATCCCAATTACAAGATAATCAAAATAAGATAATGCTATGGATTCCAAGCCATAACCTCGCCGACTTCTATCCCGGCAATTTGATTAAGGATTTTTTTGTTTTCCTCAATATCTTTTTTACTAGCAAAGGGTCCAACCAAAACATTGGTAAGATTTTTATTTGATTTATTTTGCTCGGTAAACGCTGGAAAACCTGCATCATTAAATGCTTTAACTACATTAGAAATAGTCGTTGAAGATCCAAAAGCTCCTATCTTATAAACATATAAATTGAAATCTATTTTATCGACTCGCTCTTTTGCAGATGGAAGTGTGTCTGTTGTATCTATTTTAAGGAAATCATTCTCGACCTCTTTAAATTCTATTTTTTTTAGCTTGTCCTGATCTACCAATGGTTCTGGAAGTTTAGGGATGCTGATATTCTTGGTTTGTTGATACTTGGGCTGCGGAGAAAGAGCAAAAATAAGTACCCAAATTAATATAGTTACAGCAATAAAAATTCCAAATATACGGTTAGTATTCATTGGGCAGGATATAGCTTAGATAAAATGCTGGATACCTTTGCTCTCAAGTCTTTTCTGTGAACGATCATATCAATTGCACCATGCTCTAATAAAAATTCTGATTTTTGAAAATCCTCAGGAAGATCTACTCTCACCGTTTGCTCAATAACCCTTCTTCCAGCAAATCCAACTAATGCCTTTGGTTCAGCTATATTGATATCACCCAGCATAGCAATACTGGCCGAGACTCCACCATAAATAGGATCAATCATTATTGAGATGTATGGTAATTTTGCTTCTTTAAGTTTTTCTAAAGCTGCTGATGTTTTTGCCATTTGCATTAAAGAGATCATTGACTCTTGCATCCTGGCTCCTCCGCTTGTTGAAAAGCATATTAATGGGGTTTTACTTGCTATGGCCGCATCAACTCCTTGAACAAATTTTGTTCCAACTGCGCCACCCATAGATCCGCCCATGTAACGAAACTCAAAGGCTGCGACGACTATTTCAGCTCCATCAAGTTTACCTTTACCAATGACAATCGCCTCTTCTTCTCCTGTACCAGAGACAGCCTCCTTAATGCGCTGGCTATATGATTTTGTATCTTTAAATTTAAGAATATCTTTAGTGGTAATTTTGGTTGCAAGCTCCTGAAAACTTCCACCATCAAAAAAAATAGACATTCTAGTTCTCGCACCAATACGAAGATGATGATCGCATTTTGGGCAAACAAAAAGCGATTTTTCTAGCTCAGGTTGATACAAGATTGCGTCACATGCTGGGCAGTTATTCCAAAGGCCTCCGGGTACCTTGCTCTTGGATGATTCTGAATCACGATTTGAACCAATTGATGGAATTAATCTAGTAAGCCAATTCATCTGTTTATTGCTTCAGACATTTCATGAAGATAATTATATATATTTTTATATTCTTTTTGGTTAGATTGGTTATGTATCATCTGAACTAGACTGGACCCAATAACAATTCCATCTGAAATTTTGCTTAAATTAAAAGCATCATCAGGAGTTTTGATTCCAAAACCAGCAAAAACTGGAAGTATGGTTTGTGACCTAATAAACTCTATATTGCTCTTCGCCTCATTTATATCTAGATGGGAAGATCCTGTTACACCTCTAAGCGTAACGTAATATATAAAACCAGAACTGCTATTACATATTTTAGAAATTCTATCTTGGCTAGTGGTTGGAGCTATTAATGATATAGAAGCAAGATTTTTATTTGCAATTCCTAGATCCTGAAGGTCAGTCTCTCCCGGAAGATCAACAATCAATACTGCATCGGTTCCAGCGTGATGAGATTCTTTTAAAGCTTTTGCATTGGCTAGAAAGGTATTCATATAGCCCATTAAAATGATTGGAGTATCAGTATTTTTTTTTCTGAATTTTTTAACAAGCTCAAAGATTTTTATTAAAGATGTGTTATTTTTTAAAGCTCTGTCATGAGCAGCCTGAATGATTGGGCCCTCTGCAATGGGATCTGTGAAAGGAACGCCAATCTCAAGAATATCTACCCCCGCATTAACAAACCCATGCATCAATTCTAGCGTCGAGTCTAAGTCAGGATCTCCAGCAACTAGATATGCAACCAGAGCTTTTTTAGACGCTTTATTTAAAGAGAGAATCTTCTCATCTAATCTAGTCAAGAGATATTCCATCCATGGTAGCAACTGTATTAATGTCTTTATCACCTCTTCCAGAGACGTTAATTACTATGTGGTGATTCGATTCATAGTTCTTTGCAATATGTTCTAATGCAGCAAATGCATGTGCAGTTTCTAAGGCAGGCATAATACCCTCAAGTTTTGTGACTAAATGAAAAGCATCTAAAACTTCATCATCTTCAACAGCAATATAATTTGCTCTTCCAGAATCTTTTAAATTTGAATGTTCCGGGCCAACCCCAGGATAATCTAAGCCAGCTGAAATAGAGTGCGTATCTATGACTTGACCATTTTTATCTTGCATAAGATAACTCTTTGCTCCATGCAAAATACCTGGCTCTCCATCATTCAAGGGGGCTGCATGCTTCCCACTCATCAAACCACTGCCAGCAGCCTCGACACCAATTAGTTGAACATTAGATTCTTTAAGAAAAGGATAAAAAATTCCCATTGCATTTGATCCACCACCGACACATGCAACAATTGCATCTGGATATTGATTAAATTGATCAATAGACTGCGTTCTTAATTCTCTTCCGACAATGGCATTAAAATCCCTAACTATCATTGGATACGGGTGGGGCCCAGTAACACTACCAATAATATAATAGGTATCCTCGATATTTGTCACCCAATCTCTCATAGCTTCATTTAATGCATCTTTTAGGGTTGCAGTTCCAGAATCTACTGCATGAACTTTTGCTCCTAATAGCTTGATTCTATAAACATTCAGAGATTGCCTTTCTACATCTGCAGCCCCCATATAAATATGGCACTCAAGACCCAGTCTTGCTGCAACAGTTGCTGTGGCGACTCCATGCTGCCCTGCACCTGTTTCCGCAATAATCCTTTTTTTGCCCATTGCCTTTGCAAGCAATATTTGCCCCACTGTATTATTTATCTTGTGAGCGCCAGTATGATTTAGATCTTCTCTTTTTAGCCATATTTGCGGTCCAGAATAATGCTCTGTTAATCTTTTTGCGAAATACAAGGGGGAAGGTCTACCCACAAATTGAATTAAATCTTGATCAATTTCTTCAATAAATTTCGGGCTATTTTTAAGCTTTCCATAGGTCTCATCTAGCTCTTTTAAAGCATGCATAAGTGTTTCAGGAACAAACTTCCCTCCATACTCACCAAAAAAGCCATCAGAATTTGGTAAATCAGTTAAATTATCCATTTTTAAATTTTTTTATAATCTCAGCTATCAGAGTTTTATCTTTAAGTGCGAGTGATGATTCTACCCCAGAGTTAACATCAATACACCAAGGATTCATAGAGACAGCTTTTTTGATATTCTCAGAGTTTATTCCGCCAGCAAGCACATAGCCCTGCTCAAGCGAGATATTATTTAGCAAGTCCCAATCAAAAACTTTGCCAGTTCCTCCATACGAACTATCTGAAAATGTTTCTAACAGTATCGCATCAGCTGATGAAAAATTATTTATAGCCTTGAGAGATTGAGAATTTTTTACTCTGATGGTTTTCCAAAATGGTTGATTGAATTGCTGGCAGAAAGCATCTCCTTCATCCCCATGAAATTGCAAAATAGAATTTTCAATTTTAGTTGTAATTTTTCTTACTTCTTCAACTGATGGATTTACAAAGACAAAAACCGGCGATGTATTCTTAAAATTAAAATTTTCTAAAGAAGTTAACAGATGATCGGAGATTTTTCTTGGGCTATCATTGGCCAATATGAAGCCAACAAAATCAACGCCCATGTCGCAAGCATATTGCAATATATCTATATCGTTTATCCCGCAAATTTTTAATTTCATTGCCTTGGGCTAATAAAGAAACTCAAAGGATTAGCTGCATCATTATTTAAACCTAAATTGATTTTTTTATAATCAGCACCAGTAAAAAAAAGGCCTTGAGCTTGGGCTGTCTTGCCTGCAATCTTTCGATCTTGAGCATTTAAAATAGTCTTCATATCTTTTCCAGAACCCTTGGACATATCTAGCAAAGTGCCAATAATAATTCTAACCATATTATACAAGTAAGCATTTGCGCACATGCTGATAATTATAAAATGATCCTTTATTTCAATATCAATACTATGAATTGTCCGAACTGGGTTTTTTGCGGTGCATTTTGATCCCCTAAATGAACTAAAGTTGTGAGTCCCAATTAAATGTGCAGCCTCAGCTTTCATAATTTTGAGATCAATTTCATTTTTTTCCCAATAAACATAATCTCTTAAAAAAATTGGTTGAGTCTTGCCTGTATAAATAATATAGGAATAAGTCCTATTAATAGCATCAAATCTTGAATGGAATTCATCTGGTACTTTTTGAATAGAGGAAACTGAAATATCATTTGGCAGCAGCGAATTTAGACCTTTAAGCCATTGAATTATTTCTCTGTTATCGTTTGATGAGAAATCGAAAATCTGACCTGTGGCATGAACTCCAGCATCTGTTCTACCAGCATAATTAATTCGCCCATCAAGCGTTCCAATAGATGAAATAGCTAATTCAATCTGGTCTTGAATGGAGGATGCGTTTTTTTGAGATTGAAATCCAGAGTAATTAGAACCATCGTATTGACAAATACCTACAAATCTCACAATTTATTTCTTTTCTTTTAAAAGGGAGTAAGCCTCTGAAACTATAAGATCATTTGTTGAATTCGCTATCAGCTTATCTAAAATTTTTGTTGCGCTCTCCCAGTCATCCATCTCGATATAAGTTCTAACCAAATCTAATTCTTGAGTTTCAATATCATTGGATATGCTCAAGTTAGTTTGGAAAGTGTTACTCTCATCTTGTAAATCTTCTTCTACAGCAGCTTTTGTAAATGTAGGTCTCTTACTTGATCGAATAAGCATGTAAGCTATTGCGAAACCTAACAACAAAGACAAAACACCAACCCAAAATAGATCCCGAAGATCAAAAGCTTGAGAATTTTTAGAAGTATTTGTGTTTATAGAAAAATCAGATTGTGATTTTAACTCAATGAATGAAGTATTCTTTTCAACAATCTCTGAAGCATTTAACTGGGAATTATCAACCTCTTTAACTAAATCCAGTTGTGACTCAGAAGTTGAGCTATTGATGGAATCTTCCATCACTCGTGTATCAGTAAAAATTTCCACTGGAGCAGTTAATTTTAAAATTGGTTTAATTGTAGATCTTTTGAGCTGACTATTTCGTGCATCCATGAAAGCAATGGATTCTTTGGCAGAAATTGCTGAGGTTGAGGCAACTAATTCTTGCGAGGGTAAAGCAAGATCAATATCCCCTCTTACCCTATTAATATCCTCATCGATGAACGCATTCGGGTTTTCAAGATAAAAACCCCACATAATTTGATAAATTGAAGCGTCATAATTCTGACTGACAGATTTCGAAACGCTCCAAATAGTTTCCACCTCATCGCTTGGAATGCTCTTGGGATCTTCAGCTTCCTCCGTAATATCATTATCCGGCTTTGCAAGAGAGAAAGCATTAGATTCACTGGGGTCAGATTCTTCGTAATTGGACTCTTCAGATAATATTTTTTCTAAATCATATCTTTGTGGCTCGCCATAAATTTTTTTTGATGGCAGTTTAAAAGAAACTTGAGATTTTGCTTTGGGAACTAGATCATTCTGCGGAAGAAATATAAAAATATCTTTTTTTAATTCGTTTTTGATATCTAGCCGAAAAGAAATATAGTCTTCTAGATGGGTGCTGGGTAAGGCTAAGGTTAGACGCTTATAATCTTGAAGATTTTCAAAAATTTTGAACTCAAAGTTAAAATCAGATAAGTCATCATTTGATTTAAAGTTTGTGATAGAGATATCATCTTCAGCTAAATTAGTTGTTGAACTGATCTTAATTTGGACTAAATATAATCCTTCTGAATTAATTTCTACATTAGGACTTCCAATGACTATGCTTGCATAAAGGCTATGACTAAAAAGAGCTAGAAAAAGAATAAGCTTTTTCATTTCTATGAGTTGATACCAAGAAGCTCTTCACATATTTGAACTGCATTCAAAGCCGCCCCTTTGCCATAAACATTATCAGCCACTATCCACATTGAAATCCATGATTCACCATCAAGCTTCTGCGAACGAATTCGTCCAACATAAACGTCCTCTGTATCAGAAGCATTTTCAACAGGGGTTGGATATAAGCCTTCTTGGGGGTCATCAATTACTTTTATTCCTGGTGAATTTTCTAGGGTTTCCATAATTCCCTCTCGGGATATTTCCTCATCTACCTTGAAAAAGACAGCTTCCGAATGTCCATTAAATACTGGAACTCTTACACAGGTTGCTTGAACTTGAATGTTTGGATCAAGAATTTTGTGAGTTTCCCAAACTAGCTTCATCTCTTCTTTGGTAAAATTATTTTCTAAAAAAATATCGCACTGCGGAATAACATTAAAAGCTATTTGTTTTGGATATACAGGTGATTGAGTTGCTGAATCACTGAAATATGTTTGATTATGGAGCTCCTCCAATGCAGCCTTTCCAGTTCCTGATACTGCTTGATATGTAGCTATATTTAAAAACTTGATTTTTACTTGATCATGGATTGGTTTTAGAGCCATTAGTAACTGAGCTGTAGAACAATTTGGGTTAGCTATAAGAGATGGTTTTGAGAGACTCTTTAGAATTTCTCCATTAATTTCTGGAATGATCAAAGGAACATCATCCTCATATCTAAAATTAGAGGATAAATCAATTACAAAACTTCCTTGCGCAACAAAGTTTCTTGCATATTTCTCTGCAACACCTGAGCCAGCAGAAAATATAATAAATTGTCCTTTTTCAGGGCTAAAGTTTTGCAATGATTCAACTTGATATTTTTGATTATTAAATTGAATTGATGATCCTACGGTCGAATTACCAAGAGGTATAAATTTGTCTAGAGGAAATGCTCTTTTTTCAAGCAATTGGATGATTTTTGTCCCAACAACACCAGACGCGCCGACCAAAGCAAGAGATACTCCTTTATTCATGCTCATCCTTTAAGATGCTAATTATAGATGGAGCAACTTCTTGTGTTTTCATGAATTCATTTGAAGTGGATATATCTTTTGTTCTATAACCTTTGCTTATAAAAGTTTTTATTGCTGATTCAATTCTTCTGGCAAGATCAACTCTTTCAAGCGAGTATTCAAAAGCCATTGCGAGAGAAGCAATCATAGCAATTGGATTTGCAATATCTTGACCAGCAATATCTGGTGCGCTGCCATGACATGGTTCATACATACCTTGAGAGGAGCTATTTAAAGAGGCAGAGGGAAGCATTCCAATTGAACCGCTTAATGTGGCTGCAATATCTGAAAGCATGTCTCCAAAAAGATTTCCGGAAACAATCACATCATATTGATTCGGATTTAATACTAATTGCATAGCAGTGTTATCAGCAAGCTGGTGTGAAAGCTCGACTTCAGGGTACTCGGCACTCATTTCGGTGACTACACTTCTCCAAAATTTTGAAACTTCTAGAACATTGGCTTTTTCAACAGAGCATAACTTTTTGTCTCTATTCATTGCAGCTTCGAAAGCGACCTTAGCGATTCTTCTAATCTCATCTTCGTTATAGATCATTGTATTAAAACCATACTTAGGAGTTTCATTTTCGACAATTCCTCTAGGCTCTCCAAAATAAACTCCGCCTGTTAACTCCCTGACTATGAGAATATCTAAATTTTCAATAATATGATTTTTAAGTGGGGATGCAGATGCAAGCTCATTAAATAAAAAAGCAGGTCTTAAATTAGCAAACAGGCCAAGAGATTTGCGCAACCCCAATAAAGCTTGTTCTGGTCGAACATCCCAATCAAGATTATCCCACTGGGGCCCACCAACAGCGCCAAATAAAATTGCATCTGAGTTCTTTGCCATATCCAATGTTTCTTCAGTCAAGGGTTTGCCAAACTCATCGAAAGACGAACCGCCAACTTTTCTTTCAGATAGCTGAAAATCTAAATTTTGCTCATCAATTAGATAGTGCAAAACTTCATTCATTGAAGAAGTTACCTCTTTACCGATCCCATCTCCTGGAAGAATTAATATTTTTTTTGTCATTGTTGCACTCAATTGCTGTAATCAAAAAGCCAGGGTCTCTGATTTCTTCTTGTTTGCTCGAAAGCTTCAATATGATATTTATGTTTTAAAGTAATATCTACATCATCTAAATTATTAATAATGCGATCAAGCAGACTGTCCTTTACATTGAATGAATAAGAAAATTCACCATCAAACTTAATGTTTTTTTTCACCAAATCAATTTCAAAACTAGTCGGTGAGGTGCTACAAATTTCAAATAAATTATTAATTTCCTCTTTGGTCAGAACGATTGGAAGAACTGAGTTTTTAAAACAATTGTTGTAAAAAATATCTCCAAATGAGCTTGCTATTACTGCTTTAAAACCAAAATCTCTAAGAGCCCATACTGCATGCTCTCTACTTGAGCCACAACCAAAATTATCTCTAGTTAATAGGATCGTAGAGTTAGTAAATGGTTCTTTATTTAGAATGAAATCATGATTTTTAGTTCGATCATCTGAGGTCATGTCTAGCCTACCTTCATCTAAATATCTCCAGCCATCAAATAGAAAATCTCCAAACCCAAATTTTTTTATAGATTTGAGGTACTCAGTTGGAATAATTTGATCAGTATCAATATTATCCCTATCAAAAGTTGCTACGATGCCTGTGATAATTGAATTAGTCATGATGATGATGGATCTATTATTTTACCGTTTATCGCTGTTAATGCAGCCATCAGCGGGCTCATCAAATGAGTTCTGCCAAGATTACCTTGCCTGCCTTCAAAGTTCCTATTCGAGGTTGATGCGCAACGCTCATAAGGCTTTAGCTGGTCAGGATTCATACCTAAGCACATTGAGCAACCTGGATCACGCCATAAAAAACCTGCATCAACAAAAATTTTGTCTAAGCCCTCTTCTTCTGCTTGAGCTTTCACCATGCCCGAGCCAGGCACCACAATAGCTTCTGTAATATCTTTTGAAACTTTCTTTCCTTGTATGACAGAGGCAGCGTCACGCAGATCTTCAATCCTTGAGTTAGTGCAAGAACCAATAAAAATCCTATCAAAACTTAAATCCTGAAGGGTTTTTGATTCATCGAGACCCATATAAGTTTTTGCAAGCAATAAGTTTTCATGACTTGCTTCATCAACATCCTCTTGGGTAGGAATATCGGCATCAAAATCTATTGTCATTTCAGGTGAAGTGCCCCAAGTAACTTGTGGTTTAATTTCAGATACATCAATATTGATTGATTTATCAAAATTTGCATCAGGATCTGATTTTAAAGTCTGCCAATACTCGCTGGCTTTACTAAACATTGAATCTGATAGATTGGAGTGATTTTTAACATAATCAAGAGTAGTTGAATCAACCCCTGTAAGACCAACCTTTGCTCCAGCCTCAATGGCCATATTGCAAATTGTCATTCTAGATTCCATTGATGCGGACGAGATATATGAGCCTGAAAACTCTATAGCATGGCCAGTACCTCCGGCAGTTCCAATTAACTTAATTAAATGCAAAACAATGTCTTTTGAGGTTACTCCTTTTTGAGGCATACCATTAAAATTAACTTGCATGTTTTTTAGCTTAGTAATTTTTAAACATTGAGTGGCTAAGACGTGCTCAACTTCAGAAGTGCCTATGCCCATGGCTAAACATCCAAATGCTCCATGAGTTGAAGTATGGGAGTCGCCACACACAATTGTCATGCCTGGCAATGTGTATCCCAGCTCTGGGCCCATGACATGAACAATGCCTTGTTTGCTTGAAGCAATATCAAATTGATGGATACCAAAACTGTTACAGTTTTTATCAAGTTCAACTACCTGAATTTTAGCCACCTCATCTTTGATTGATTCAGCATCAAAACCATTGCCTCGATCAGTAGGAACATTATGGTCAGGAGTGGCGACATTTGCATCCAATCGCCATGGTTTTAATTTTTTATGCCTTAGACCTTCGAAGGCTTGCGGTGAAGTAACCTCATGAAGATAGTGCCTATCAATATAAATTAATGACTCATTAGTATCGTCAGTCTGAACCAGATGCTCATTCCAGAGCTTGTCATATAAAGTAACAGACATGCTATTTCTTGAATGGAGAAGATTGATCAACCATTCCGCACTGAGCTTCATTTCTTAATAAATGGTCCATAACAACCAAATTGACCATTGCCTCAGCTATAGGAACTGCTCTAATTCCAACACAAGGATCATGCCTGCCAGTTACTTCAACCTCAACTTCTTCGCCCATGGCATTAATTGTTTGGCCTTTTGATTTAATACTAGATGTTGGCTTAATAATAAACTCAAGTTCTATTAGGTCGCCATTTGTAATTCCGCCCAAGATACCCCCGGCATTATTTGATTTAAAGCCATCTGCTGTCATTTCGTCTCGAACCTCAGAACCTTTTAGATCCAGCATATTATGTGTATTTCCAATACTGACAGATTTCACAGCATTAATACTCATAATAGCTTTTGCTAAATCTGCATCAAACTTATCAAAAACAGGTTCGCCAAGACCAATTGGGCAATTAGTTACTCTTACAGCAAGTTTTGCTCCTACTGAATTACCATCTGCAATTAACTCCGCAAACATAGCATCTAAATCTTCCAATTTAGATTCATCTGCAAAAAAATACTTGTTAGATTTAGCATTTGATAAATTAATCTTATCTGCTGAAATAGAACCAATTTGACTAACATAACCATCAACATGAATGTCGTGCAGATTAAGATATTTTTTAGCTATTGCGCCAGCTGCTACTCTCATCGCTGTTTCTCTTGCGCTTGATCGGCCACCGCCTCTGTAGTCTCGATGACCATATTTAGCTTGATAGGTTATATCAGCATGATTGGGACGAAAAACATCTTTAATATTCGAGTAATCTTTTGATCTTTGGTCTTGATTATAAACAATTAGACTAATTGGAGTTCCCAAGGTTTTTCCTTCAAATACACCTGACAAAATTTCTACCACATCATCCTCTTTTCTTTGAGTAGTTACATCAGACTGTCCAGGTTTTCTGCGATTCAGTTCAGATTGAATATCATCAGTTGAAATTTCTAATTGGGGCGGACAACCATCTATAATACATCCGAGCGCCTTCCCATGACTTTCTCCATATGTTGTAACTTGAAATAATTTTCCAAATGTATTGCCTGACATACGCAGAATTATAGACTAAAAAGCTTAATAGAGCCTATCTAAGGCTTGATAGTCCACCATCAATGCTAATTGTTTGACCCGTGATCCAGTCTTCTTTGGCAGAAAAAAGGTTATATATTACCTTAGCAACCTTAACTGGATCTCCAATGGTATTGAGTGGATGTCTTTCTTCAGAGGATTGTAATTTTTTTTCATTATTAAGAAGATGTTCGGCCATTGGAGTATTGGTTAAAGATGGGGCAACACAATTTATAGCTACTCTTGGTGCAAGCTCAGAAGCAAGACTTCTAGCGAAGCCTTCTAGGGCAGCCTTTGATGCTGCAATAGAAGAATGAAATGTCATTCCACTCTTAGCAGCCACAGAAGATATGAAAACAACCGAGGCTCCCTCATCTTTTTTGAGATTGGGCAAAACTTTTTTAATAACGTTAAAAGCGCCCTCAACATTAATTCTAAAATCTTCCCTAATATCAGAAATATCCATTCTTTGAATTGATTTAAGTGAAATAGAGCCTGGGCAATAAAGCAATGCATCAATTGAGTCTGGCAAAGCATCTAGCCCAGATAAATCTTCATTGGGATCTAATTGAATGAAGTTTTCTAAAGGTAGGTCAATTGTCGATCTCGAGGTAGCAATAACGTTATCACCATTTGAGTTGGATAGCTTGATTACTTCCTGACCAATTAAAGAATTGCCACCTATTATCAAGATATTTTTTTGCATGATTAAGAAATATTGTTATCAGAAACTATTACAATATATTTGTGATGATAAAGAAAATTTCAAGTGCTTGTTTGCTCTTTGCTACCTTAAGCCTAGTTCTGAGTTCTTGTTCAATGCTTGAAAAGAATGCAACATTTGAAATTAGCAATCAATACGATGTTTACATTAATAGAGATTTTTGGGGAGTTCCATATATCAAAGGTCAAACCGATCAAGATGTTGCATATGGGATAGGTCTTGTTCATGCAGAAGATGCATACGATGATCTTGTAGAGTTAATGCCTTTATATCGAGGTCAAAATGCAATTTATAATGGTCTTGATAGCATTGATACCGACTACCTAGTTAGGTTATTAAAAGTTCATTCGAAGGTAAGGAGTATTGGGAAGAAACAACTTTCTCAAAATATTCTTTCCATGGCTCAAGCATATGCGGATGGCGTAAACGCCTATGCAAATAAACATCCAGATAAAGTAAACCCTTCCCTTCATCCAATTACTCAAGAAGATGTGCTTGCAGGATCATATATTCAGCATCTTTTTTTTGCCGGTTTAGACAGAGACTTGGCACAGATGGCTGCAGAGGACAATACATCAATTCCAACAGGGTCGAATGCAATAGCTATTAACTCAATAAAAGCAGATTCAAATGCTGCTTACCTTCTAATTAATTCACATCAACCCTTGTCTGGGCCGGTGGGTTGGTATGAATTAAATATCGAAAGTAAATCAGGGTGGCATGGTCATGGTGGCAACTTTCCAGGCTCTTTTTTAATTAATGTTGGCTTTAATAAAGATATTGGTTGGGGTGCTACGGTTAATCGCCCCGATGTAATGGATATATTTGAACTCACAATCAACCCAGAGAATTCAAATCAATATCTGCTGGATGAAAAATGGGAATCTTTTGAAATTGAAGAGGACTATTTAGCATTTAAACTGTTTGGTTTTTTGAAATTACGTACGAAGCAAAAATTTAGATACTCAAAGTTTGGGCCTGTTTTGGAAATAAATGAAAGGTATTTTGCTCTTAGGCACATAAACCAGAATTCTTTTAATGAAATCGAGGGGTGGTATGAAATAGGTAACTCAACAGATGTATATGAATTCGAGAAACAACTTGCAAAAAGAAAAATACCTAGCTTTAACTTCGTGACTATGGATTCTAATAGGAATATTGGATATTTTTACAATGGAAGAATTCCTGTCAGAGGTGATGCTCCAAAAGCAAGGCAAATTTTAAGAAGCTCAAGCTCAAATGATATTTGGGATGACAACAAACTGGTTCATGACCTACCTAAGTTTATCAATCCCTCTAATGGATGGATTCAAAGCACTAATCAAAATCCATTTTCAGTGATGGGAAATTATTCCCTGAGAATGAAGTCAATGAAAAAAAATGTTCATTTTGAACAGAGACTGACAAATAGATCCTTTGTTGCGAATGAACTTCTTTCCTTAAATGAAAGTATTGATTTAGATCGATTTATTGAAATTAAATTTGATAACTCATACTCAAAGAATTCAAGGCAATATAAATATCTGAAATCAATTGCTCAATATGATGGAAGGCTTGAACTGGCATTACAAAATTGGAATAGAAAAACTGATATCAACAATACCAATGCTGCTCTAGGAATGTGCTTTATGGCACAAGAATGGATTTCAGAAATGAATAGCAAACCTACCCCCTCATTCAAATCAGCAAAACAAGAATGCGATAGCCTTTTTCAGAAAATTCAAAGAAACTATTCTGATCAGTGGGGTTTAATCAATACCATTTCCAGAGGATCAAGAACTTATCCAATTCAAGGGTCGGTTGATACCTTAAGAGCGGTATATGGATCACCTGACTCAAAAACCAAGAGTTTAAATATGTCTGGAGGTGATGGTTTGTTCTTTATTATCGCCGAAGACGACAACGGTAAAACAATTTACGGTATGCATAATTATGGATCATCTAGAAATGAGTCTTCTGTGCATTATTCTGACCAAACATTCTTATTTAGCCAAGAAGCTCTTAGGTTTATTCCAGTAAGCCTTTAAAAGGAATTCTCGTCAACGACGAATAACTCTTGGAATTCTAAGACACTCATAGATTCAAGCGCATCTTGATCAAGGCATTTAGATAAAATGGTGTTAACTCTTTCATTTTCAAAAATCTTACCTAGATTATTCTCAAATTTCTTTTCTAAAACAGGAATTCCCTCCTCTCTTCGACGCTTGTGTCCTATGGGATACTCGACCTCAATAGCATCTGTGGAAGACCCATCATGAAAGAATATTTGTATTTTATTTGCTATTGATCTTTTGTCAGCTTCCAAGTACTCATCTGTGTATCGCTTATCTTCTTTGATTGTCATCTTCTCTCTAAGTTCATCAACTCTTGGATCGCTAGCAACATCATCTTCATAATGCTCAGCAATAAGATCTCCATGGATTAACCCTATTGCAATCATGTATTGCAAACAATGATCTCTATCAGCTGGATTATTTAATTGTCCAGATTTAGAGATGATTCTGATTGCAGATTCATGAGTTGTAACCTCAATATTAGCTATTTCATCAAGCCTATCTTTGATTTGAGGATGCAATGTAACTGCAGCCTCTACAGCTGTTTGTGCATGAAATTCTGCAGGGAAGCTAATTTTAAAAAGAACATTTTCCATCACATATGAACCAAAAGGTTGGCTGAGAGACAATTTTTCTCCTTTAAATGAAACATCTTCAAAGCCCCATGTTGGAGCTGATAGAACACTTGGATAACCCATTTCACCAGAAAGAGTTATCAAAGCAAGTCTAACTGCTCTACTGGTTGCATCACCGGCAGCCCAGCTTTTTCTGGAACCAGCATTAGGTGCATGACGATATGTCCTAAGACTTTGACCATCTACCCAAGCTTGACTTACTGCATCCATAATTTGATCAGTGTTCCCACCAAGCAATTTCGTGACAACAGCTGTTGATGCAACTTTTACAAGCACAACGTGATCCAAGCCAACTCTATTAAAACTATTTGTAAGAGCTAAAACTCCTTGGATTTCGTGAGCCATTATCATGCACTCTAAAACATCTCTCATTGTTAGAGGATCTTTGCCAGCTGCAACATTTTCCTGGGAGACATAATCTGCTATTGCCAGAATTGCACCAAGATTATCTGAGGGATGACCCCATTCAGCAGCTAACCAGGTATCGTTGTAATCAAGCCATCTGATAATACAACCAATATCAAAAGCTCCTTTTACAGGATCAAGTAGAAAGTTGGTTCCGGGAACTCTCACTCCACTTGGTACAGTAGTGCCTGGAACAATAGGTCCTAGCATTTTTGTACATGCTGGAAAAGTTAATGCCAATAAACCACATCCAATAGTATCTATAAGACAATTTCTTGCAGTGGAAAGCGCAAGCTCAGAGTTAATATCCTGCTTTGAAACATACTCTGCAATTTCTACAAGCAAAGAGTCAGGACCTGACCTTATATTCAGCTCAACATTATTTGACATGATTTACTCCCTATCTTCGAGATCAATCCATTCAGAGGTCTCGGGACCAGTGTATTCTGCACTAGGTCTAATAATTCTATTATTAGCTCTTTGCTCCATGCAATGAGCAGTCCAGCCTGTAACTCGTGACATTACAAAAATTGGAGTAAATAGTTTTGTTGGGATTCCTAAATAAAAGTATGCTGAAGCATGAAAAAAATCTGCATTAGGAAATAATCTCTTCTCATCCCACATCACCTGCTCAACCTCCTCAGAAACCTGATACAGAGAGTCATCACCATATTCTTGAGATAATTCTTTAGAAAATTCTTTTATCACAGCATTTCTTGGATCTCTTTCAGAGTAAATTGCATGGCCAAAGCCCATAATCTTGCCTTTATTAGCAAGCATATCCAAAATATTTGTTTTTGCTTCTTCGCGTGTCTTCCAATTCTCAATCATCTCCATTGCAGCCTCATTGGCGCCTCCATGCAAAGGACCCTTCAGAGAACCTATGGCAGCAACAACACATGAAAAAATATCTGACATTGTGGAAGCGCAAACCCTAGCAGTAAAAGTAGAAGCATTAAATTCATGCTCAGCATACAAGACTAATGATGCATCCATTACGCGTCTATGAAGATCTGACGGAGCCTTACCATGAAGGATATGTAAGAAATGACCTGCCATTGTTTCTTCATCATTAACAAGACTAATATCTTCACCATCATGAGAAAATTTATACCAATAGGTAACAATTGATGGCATTGTTGCAACCATTCGATTAATAGAATCCATTTGTGAATCCATTGACTCTTCCGGCTCTAGATTTCCTAACATAGAGCATCCGGTTGCCATGACTGCCATTGGATGAGCCGATGCTGGTATTTCTCTAAGAACCTTCTTCAATGAATCAGGAAGATCTCTTAAACTTTTTAATAAGGATTTGTAATCTGATAATTCTGATTTATTGGGTAATTTGCCATATAGAAGAAGGTAAGCAACTTCCTCAAATGTGCCTTTTTCAGCCAATGTTTCAATTTTATGTCCCCTGTAAGCCAAACCTTCTTCTTGGCCAACAGTGCAAAGTGATGTTTCACCTGCAACTTGACCACGAAGTCCAGCGCCTTCTAACTTCTTAACCATTTACTTATTCTCCTTCCTTTTAAATAATTCATCTAATTTTTGCTCAAATGAATGATAGTTTAAATACTTATACAGTTCATCTCTTGTCTGCATCTTTTCAACTGAATTTGCTTGTGATCCATTTTCAGCAATGTCTTGATAAACAGACTCTGCAGCTTTATTCATTGCTCTAAAAGCCGATAATGGAAATAACATTATATCAACTCCAACTGATGCAAGCTCCTTCGCAGTAAAAAGAGGTGTTTTCCCAAACTCGGTAATATTTGCTAAAACTGGGACTTCTAATGCATCTTTTAATAGCTTGTAATCCTCCAAGCTAGATACTGCCTCTAAAAATAATCCATCTGCCCCAGCTTCAATGTATTCCTTACATCGGTCAATCGCACCCTCCATTCCCTCAGTTGCATAAGAATCTGTTCTTGCCATAATAAAAAAACTTTCATCTGTTCGACCATCAACAGCCGCTTTAATTCGATCACTCATTTCAATCTTATCAACAAGGCTTTTATTTGGTCTGTGGCCACATCTTTTTTGAGTAACTTGATCTTCAATATGAACGGCAGCAACATCTGCGGCAATCATTTCTTTTATGGTTCTGCTGATACTAAATGCACCCCCAAAACCAGTATCAATGTCGATTAAAAGAGGTAGGCTTGTTGCTTGAGTTATTCTTCTTGAGTCTTCGGCAACATCATTTAAAGTTGTGATAGCTAAATCCGGCAATCCAAAAGAAGCATTTGCAACTCCAGCCCCAGAAAGATAAAGCGCTTGATGACCTGCATTTTCAGCCATTTTTGCACAATAAGCATTGACTGCACCAACAACCATTAAAGGATTGTTATCAGCTATGGCTTGTCTGAATTTTTTCCCCGGAGTATTCATTGGTTCGTATTGTACTTTGCCAAGGGTATGATTCCCAAATTAATTGTAGAATTTAATACCTCTAATAATTCGATCTTTGTTATTTTCTTGGCGCCATTTATTGGTATCCCTTAAGCTGTAGACACATCCACAGTATTCTTGTTGATAAAACTCTTCTCTCTTAGAAATTTCAATCATTCGGGAAGAGCCTCCTTTTTTTCGCCAATTGAAATCCCAATAATCAATATCTGCATATCTTTGTGCAGCTCTATTGCCCGATTCATTGATTTGATCCATATTTTTCCAACGAGAAATGCCAAGGGTAGTCCCGTATACCTTGAAACCATTTTCATGAGCGTAAAGAGCAGACCTCTCAAATCTCATATCAAAACATTGAGTACATCTTTTACCCCTTTCAGGCTCATTCTCTAGGCCCTTTATCCTTTCAAACCAGTTTTCCTTGTCATAATCTGCATCTACAAAATCAAATCCAAGCTTGTCACAAAATCGTTTGTTTTCATCTTTTCGAATCTCGTATTCTTCTTTTGGATGAATGTTAGGATTATAAAAATAAACGGTTGCCTGAATATCAGATGCTGCAACAGCCTCCATAATCTCTCCAGCGCATGGTGCACAACAACTATGCAGCAAAAGTTTTCTTTCATCGCCGGGCATCTCCAGTTTCGGTCTGGTGAAATTATTTAGTGAAAAAGGATTATCCATAATTGTTAATCAAATTTTCTTAAAGCGTCTAAAAGATCATGATATGCATTAAAAGAAGGTATGTCAGGCATTGAATTAGCAATAGCCTCAGGAGCATTGATAAAGAAGCCCTGGTCTGCAACTTCAAACATCTGCAAATCATTAAATGAATCTCCAGCAGCCAAGCACCTGTAACCCATGGATTGAAATCCTAAGATGGCTTGTTTTTTTGCATGTAGATCTCTTAATTTATAGCCAAGAATATTATCCTCAGCATCTACATCAAGGGTGTGACAAAGCAAAAGAGGATAACCAAGTTTTTCCATTAATGGATATGCAATCTCATGAAAAGTATCAGACAAAATAACCACTTGAAACTCTTGCCTTACCTGATTCAAGAAATCTAGAGCTCCATCAAGCAAATCTAATTTCTTTGTTGCATTGATTATGTCAGCCAGCTTTAGATTATGCTGATTCATTATTTCAATTCTGTAGTCCATGAGATCTGAGTATGATGGTATATCTCTAGTAGTTTTGCTTAACTCAGAGATACCAGAATCTATAGCAACCTGTTCCCATATCTCAGGAGTAAGGGTACCTTCCATGTCAAAACAAACTATATCCATGATTAATTTTTATTTTTAATGCCGAATGGTACATGAGCCGAAGTAACTTTGGCAGATGCATCTGTAATATTTTGTTGCTGATCATCAAAGAAGATATCTGCTTCAAATGATTTTAAAAATTCTGACTTATTCATGCCTCCTAAAAAAAGAGACTCATCAATCCTAACTCCCCATTTCCTAAGCGTCTTAATGACTCGTTTGTGAGATGGGGCTGATCTTGCAGTGACAAGCGCTGTTCTAATTGGGTTGGCTCCGGAATCTAGCTCGGATTGCAGTTTATTCAGCTCGACTAAAAATGACTTGAATGGGCCAGCCTTTAGCATTGATTTTTTCTTGCGCTCGTTATCCAAGAACGCTTTAAGGCCCTCTTCTTCAAAAACTTTCTCAGATTCATCAGAAAAAATAACTGAATCTCCATCAAAAGCTATCTTCAGAAGATCACCGCCTTTAACTTTTTTCTTTGTTTTTGAGGGAATAATTCTTGCAGACGGAACATTATTTTCAATGGCCATCTTGACGTCATCTTTGCTGCTAGACAAAAATAAATCTACCCCAAACGCTTTTACATATTTATATGGACTTTCTCCACCACAAAAAACGGCACGAGTTATATTTAGTTTATGAGCTTCAATTGAATTAAATACTCTCAAGCCAGTATCGGCTGTATTTCTTGATAACAGTATTACTTCTATCCTATCTGCTGTCTCATAAAGGTCATTAATTTTCAGGATTTTAGTCACGAGATTAAAAGCCTCGCCTGGATCAAGAATTTCATTTTCATTTTGAATTTGATGATCGCGATAGGCCTCAATACCATTTTTTTCAAAAATCTGATGGCTTTGACTTAAGTCAAAAAGTGCTCTCGATGATATTCCAATTACTAATTTTGAGTTCATATTTTTAAGAGGGTTGCAGTTATATATTAAAATTTATATACTGTAAAAATATACAGTATAATAAATAATATGAAAGAATTAACAAAACAACAATCAAAAGTTTTAGCTTGTGTTGAAGTTTATCTTAATAAAACTGGTTTTCCACCAACTCGAGCTGAAATATGTAAAGAGTTGGGCTTTAAATCACCTAATGCAGCTGAAATGCATCTAAGAGCACTTGAAAAGAAAGGCTACATCTCAATTCAAAGTGGATCCTCAAGAGGTATATCTATTGTGAAGAGCCAACAATCTTTTGAACAAATTGGAGATCAAATACCCGTTATTGGATTAGTTGCTGCAGGCTCTCCTACACTTGCTGAGGAAAATATAGAAAAAAGAATTCCATGCGATCCAAATATGTTTTCCGATACTTTTGACTATTTTTTGAAAGTTAAGGGACTGAGCATGATTGAAGCTGGCATTCACGAAGATGATTTGGTGGCAATCAAAAAAACAACTGATGTCAAAAATGGTGATCTAGTTGTGGTGAGGCTAGAAGATGAAGTAACTTTAAAATATTTCAAAAAAACTGATCACAATCTTGAGTTAATTCCAGCAAATAAAGAGTTCTCAACAATTGAAGTAGATCTTAGGGAACAAGAAGCATTCGTTGAGGGCAAGAGTGTGGGTTTAATTAGAACTCACTAATGAAGAACTACTGGCTTTTTTCTCAGACTATTTTTCTCACTATCAAAAAAATCATCAAAATCAATTGAATTGCCGCTGACGCTTTCTATGCCAGCTCGAATCATTTCTTTGGCAACTGTAAGCTCAGTTCCATTTAAAAATTCCTTGGATTCACCTGAAAACTCGATTTTAACTATCGGATTTTCATGATCATCGGATCTCCTAAGGACGATCGTGCCGTCAGGAAGTTGAGTTAGTTCTAGATAATTAGACATATTTTTTATTCTTAAACTTTAACATCCTTAATGTAATAAATGAAAGGACTTATAATTTATATGGGAACTAATTAAGATTAATCAAGGAAAAATTACTTGGAAACTTCAACCCACTTATCTCCATTATGGGAGGCAGTATTTCCAGTCTTTTTGCCATCTTTTTCGGAGGCAAGATAATGCGTGTCCTCAACTTTGTTATATCTAATAATATAAGGATTCCCATCAATGTCATGTTTAGGTGCATTTAAGAGATGTGTGTGCTTTCCTTGATCTTCAAGATATTTACAGGCATCAAGCAATGTTTCTTCGGTAACTACTTTATTAAATTCTTCAACAGATGGTGCGCGTGTTTCTCTGTTCTTTGGATATTTACTAGCAGCTAAAAACAATCCCTTCATGCTATCTCTTAATAAATAGTTGTCTTCAAACTTTATGCAAGGAATCTCTGTGATAATTGGCTCCATAACTATAGGTTTTGGCTCTCCATTTCTTTGCAGGGCTCTGGTTGCACCGCAATTATCATTCATACAACCAAAATATTTACCAAACCTGCCTGTTTTGAGTTGCATTTCAGATCCACACTTATGACAAGAAAGTGTTGGGCCATCGTATCCTTTAATTTTAAATGTGCCCTCTTCCACTTCAAACCCATCGCAGTCAGGATTATTTGAACAAACATGTAATTTATGATTTTCATCTAAAAGATAATTGTCCATGCTCATATCACATTTAGGACAACGACGTTTTGCAACTAAATGCTCTGCTTCCTCTTGGTCGTCAACACTAACTGCTTCATCTCCTGAAATGAGGTTCAAAGTTTTCTTGCATTGATCATCAGCTGGCAAACTATAACCGGCACATCCAAGAAAAACTCCATTACTAGCATTCCTTATAGTCAGATTATTTTTTTTACATTCGGGACAATTAATATTTGTCATCGTAGGAAGGTTTGGTGCCATCCCATTATCTTCATCCATTGCAGATAAAAGGTCGTCTTGAAAAGCTGAATAATATGAATTTAAAACCTCTTTCCAGTTTAATTCACCGTTTGCAATTCTATCTAGTTCATTTTCAAAATTAGCAGTAAAGCTATAATCCATGATGTCATCAAAGCTGCTAACCAATCTGTCTGTTACAATCATCCCAATTTTTTTAACAAAAAATCGTCTATTTTGAATTTCAACATAACCACGATCCTGTATCGTAGAAATAATATTTGCATATGTTGAAGGCCTACCAATTCCTCTCTTTTCTAATTCTCTAACTAATGCAGCTTCTGAAAACCTTGCTGGGGGCTTGGTGTACTTTTGTTTATTTTCTAGGTCTTTTAGAGTTAATTTTTGATTAACTTCAAGAGGAGGTAAAATATTGGCATCTTGGTCATCGGATTTTGACTTAACAATTCTTGTAAAGCCATCAAAAACAACCTCTCTTCCAGTTGCAGAAAAAATATATTCTTCTAATTGGATTTTTGCATTAGTTGCTAAATACTCTGCATCAGGTAATTGAGATCCAATAAACTGTTGCCAAATTAATTCATACAATCTTTTTTCTTCGTCCGAGGAAGATATTAAACCCTCAGATTTAGTTGATGCGTTAGTAGGTCTTATTGCCTCATGAGCTTCTTGTGCGTTTTCTCCAGAGGAATATATTCTTGGAGCATTTGTCAGGTATTTATCCCCTAGGTTGGTTTGAATATACATTCTTGCATCTGCAATTGATTCAGGTGACAAAGCAGGCGCATCGGTTCGCATGTATGTGATTAGGCCATTTTCATAAAGCTTTTGCGCTGTTCTCATGGTTCTTTTTACATTGAACCCTAGTTTTGTGCTTGCTGCTTGTTGCAATGTAGATGTAATAAAAGGAGGTTTTGGTTTTGATTTAACTGGCTTTTGAGTGACTTCGTTTACAAGCAAGTCTGAAGATTTAATAAGCTCTTCAATTTTTTTAGCCTCTGTGGCTTGCAATAATGGATCAGATTTTCTTCTATTGAGATTAAATTCAATAGCAGCATTTTTATCATTCTCTGCACTAAATGAAATCTCCCAAAACTCATCTGGCTTAAATTTTTGAATGCTATGTTCTCTTTCTACTAATAGCCTTAATGCGACAGATTGGACTCTTCCAGCTGATAAATTACGAGCGATTTTTGCCCATAAAAGCGGGGACAATTCAAAGCCAACAACCCTATCAAGAAATCTTCTTGCTTGCTGAGCCTCTACGAGACTTTCATCTATCTCTTTAGGATCTTGAAAGGATTCCAAGATAGCGTCTTTAGTAATTTGATTAAATCTAACTCTAGAATAATTAAATTTATCTGCGCCCAATGCCTCTTTAAGGTGCCAAGCTATTGCCTCGCCTTCTCTATCTAGGTCAGTTGCAAGAAAAATTGATTCTACAGATTTTGCAGCCGTTTTTAGCTCTTTAATAACTTTTTCTTTTTCAGGAATGATTTCATAATTTGCTAACCATCCGTTATCAGGATCTATTCCCATTCTTCTAATGAGTCGTTTCCGCTCATTGATCTTTTTTAATCTTCTTTTTTCATCTTCTGGTAGATCTTTAGGAATAGTATTTCTTTGAGTTGGTTTTTTAGACTTACCCTTAGGAAGATCTCTAATATGCCCAACACTAGATTTAACTATATAGTCTGATCCTAAATATTTAGAAATAGTCTTAGCTTTAGCAGGCGATTCGACTATAACAAGAGTTTTTGACATAAATAGATAAAATAATTTTAAAAGTTCATATTTTCAATATTGCTTCCTTAATTCTCAGAAGCTCTTCAGTGCCAAGCATTTCATTCCAGACGATTGCTATATTGGACTGATAAAAAATAATTTCAAGTATAGAAGATGGTAATTGAGAAATTTTTTCTTCAATTATTTCAAAGTTTTTTTCATATTTAACCGAAATTGGATCATATAGCTCAAGACTATTTTCTCGTTTTATATAATGTAAATTCTTATATTCTGATAAATTTTTAATTTGATAAATGGCAACTTGAGGATTCCAATTTTTAAATTTTTTTCGCAGCTCATTAGTTGATCCAATTTTAAAACCTTCTTTTGCAGCATTCATTCTCAAAAGACTTACAGCTTTCATTTTTTTGGATGGCTTTAAAAAACTTATTGCTCCAACCAAGAAAAGAAGAACAAAAACAATAATTAAGGGTTCCATGAAAAATTTTATCCCAATAATTTCTTGACGATCTGAGGACCTTGATAAATAAAGCTGGTATAGATTTGTACCAAGGAAGCTCCTAATTCTAATTTTGAATTAAAGCTCTCTTTATTATCAACACCACCTACACCAATTTTAAATAGGTGAGGGTCATGTGAATGGGCTATTTTTAAAAGATCATTAGATTTTGTAAAAAGTGGTTTTCCTGATAATCCTCCAATAAGATTTTTACCACTAGGTTGCTTTAAATCATCTTTTTTAATAGTGGTGTTAGAGGTGATAACTCCATCAAAATCAAATTTTTGAATTGCAGATAAAATTATAGAAATAATGTTTTCATCTTCATCAGGCGATAGTTTAATTAATATAGGGTTAGCGTATTGCATCTTTTCACGAGCCAGGCTCAAAGCTTCAAATAATGGTAAAAAATTTTCCTCTAGGTGGAATGATCTTAAGTCAGGGGTATTCGGTGAAGAAATATTCACAGCGATATAATCTGCAAATGGGCAGACCTTAGTAAAGCATTCAACGTAATCATCAATTCTTTGTTGACCTTCTGATTTCTTGTTAGCACCAATGTTAATGCCAAGAACGCCTTCAAAAGTTCTCAGCTTTACTTTTTCAACCAAATAATCGACTCCTTTATTATTGAATCCAAGCCTATTAACAATTGCTCCTTGACTGGGAAAACGAAATATTCTTGGTTTTGGATTTCCTGGTTGAGCCAAGGGTGTAATTGTACCTATTTCGATAAAACCAAAACCTAAGGCGCCCAAAGAGTCTATGAAGTCTCCATTTTTATCAAGCCCTGCGGCAATACCCAGCCTATTTTTAAAGGTTAAACCTTTGAATTCAATTGATTCTGAGGAATCTGTATATGGAAAAAGCAGACCAATAAGGTTCAGTTTATATAAAAAGTTTAGAGCATTTAATGCTACAAAGTGAGATATTTCAGGTGGCAGTAATCTTAAAAGCAATAATGCCAATTTCATTTAAAAGTTTCCGTATCCACCTTACTAATTGAACATGTCTTTGGCGAGATACTTAATGGCATTTACATAGCCATGCCTAGATCCGCAATCAAAATGTGCACCCTCATACATATGTCCTACAACTTTTTCATCATCAAGCATTCGCTTAATTGCATCCGTAAGCTGGACTTCCCCTCCAACACTTGGGGCAAGATTATTTAAATATTTAAAGATTTTACTTGAAAGAACGTATCTACCAACAACTGCTAAATTTGATGGCGCATTGGTCTTTGGTTTTTCAACAATGTCTTTTAAAACAAATGTCTTGTTTGTCGAAGTAGATTTATCGATAGAGATTACGCCATATTTATCTGTTTCACTTTCTGGCACTTCATTAACACCAATCACAGAGCATTGATGCTCCTTATAGGTTTCAATCAATTGGCTTATGCATGATTGATTATTAATTATCAAATCGTCTGCAAGAATAATTGCAAAGGGCTCTTCTTGGATTAAATGCTCAGCATGCAAAATAGCATCTCCAAGACCATTTTGAGTTTTTTGTCTTACATAAGTGAATTTTATATCCTTAAATATATCTCTATTGATTTTTTCTATAAAATCTTTTTTACCAGAATTTAGTAATTTTTCTTCAAGTTCAAAGTTTTGATCAAAATGATCCTCTATTGCTCTTTTCGTATGGCTGGTAATAAAAATAATCTCAGTGATGCCAGCATTTACAGCTTCTTCAACAGCAT
>CAYVYQ010000007.1:0-37660 GCA_964455855.1 uncultured Gammaproteobacteria bacterium | reverse complement strand
TGTGTTAAGCCTACCGCCAGCGTTCAATCTGAGCCATGATCAAACTCTTCAATTAAAATCATGTTGTGTTACTTTTATAAAATATTAAAAGTAACTAAAAATATATATCTCGTATTTTGAACACCCACACGAGTAACCAAATATGTTAAAAGAACTTGCCGGCTCTGGGCCGGAACGAAGAATTGTATACCCTTAGTTGGAAATATCAACTAGTTTTATCACTAATTTTTATCTTTATTAACCAGGCGTTCTGAATGAAGAAACTTCATCTTTGATCTGAGCTCTGAACCAACCTGCTCAATTGAATGAGAAGCTGTGTTTTTTCGCTTTTCTTTCATGATTGGCCCGCCCGATCCATCGTTGCTTTGCCGACAATCATTCAAAAAATTATCTGCAAATTCACCAGTTTGAATCCTTTTCAATATCCCTCTCATAGCTTCTTTTGTATCATCTGTAATAATCTCAGGACCACTTACATAGTCTCCAAATTCAGCTGTATTAGAAATAGAATAATGCATATTAGCGATCCCGCCCTCATGAATTAAATCAACAATCAGTTTTGTTTCATGCAGACATTCAAAATATGCCATTTCTGGACTATACCCTGCCTCAACCAAAGTCTCATAGCCAGCTTTGATTAAAGCAGTCATGCCACCACATAAAACTGCTTGCTCACCAAATAAATCGGTTTCAGTTTCTTCTTTGAATGTGGTCTCAAGAACACCAGCTCTGGTTCCTCCATTAGCCTTGGCATAGGATAGAGCAATCTCTTTTGCACTATGATTATTTGGATTAGCCCCATCTTGATATATTGCAATTAAAGAAGGCACCCCTCCACCGTTTACATAGGTACTCCTAACAGTATGCCCAGGCCCTTTGGGAGCAATCATAATCACTGAAGTATCATCAGCAGGAATAATTTTTTTAAAATGGATATTAAATCCATGTGCAAATGCTAGAACTGCATTAGGTTTTAAATTAGATTTAATTTCTGATTCATACAAGCCTTGTTGAAACTCGTCAGGCGCCAATATCATAACCAAGTCAGCATCACTAACTGCATCGAAGACTCTGGCTACTTTCAATCCAGCATTTTCAGCTTTAGACCATGATGAAGATCCTTCGCGCAAGGCAACAGTAACATCTACTCCAGACTCATGAAGGTTATTTGCATGAGCATGCCCCTGAGAACCATACCCAACTATAGCAACTTTGAGTTTTTGAATAATTGAGATATCAGCATCATCATCATAAAAAATTTTCATTTTCTTTGTCTCCTAAATTTTTAAAACCTTTTCACCTTCATGTAATCCGATACTTCCAGATCTAGCAATCTCAAAAAGGTTTGCTTTACCAATAGCTTTGATTGCAATTTCGATATCACCAGATGGGCCCCAGGCAGACATCACCATGACATCTTTATTCTTCTCATGAATCTTTCCATTTAATCCCTTAAGAATTTTTTGTATTTTTTCACTTTGGCGAAACTTAATCATAATAAATTCATATTCATGATGATCGCCCTCTGTTAAATCAGAAACTTTAATAACATCAATAATTTTATTAATTTGTTTTGTTATTTGCTCAACATCATTCTCTGAGCCTCTGGTAGTCACTGACATTCTGGAATAACTGCCATCAAACACAGGCCCCACATTTAGAGTTTCAATGTTGTAGCCACGTTGATGAAATAGGCCAACTACTCGCGCGAGAGCTCCAGGCTTATTTTCAATTAATATTGATATGATTCTTTTCATGCTTTGGTATTTTTTTTAATCCACATATCCTTCATGCTGCCATTAGGAGAAACCAGCATAGGGTAGACATGCTCATTCGGGTCAACATATACATCAATAAAAACCAGCCTATCTTTCATGGCAAAAGCTTTATCTAGGGTTTTCTTGAGCTGAGATTGCTTGGTAACTTTCATTCCAACATGCCCATAGGATTGCGCAAGCTTTACAAAATCTGGCAAAGAATCTGAATAAGTGCTTGCTGAGTGTCTTCCTCCATAATTCATATCCTGCCATTGCCTTACCATCCCTAGCGCCTCATTATTAATGTTAATAATTTTTATAGGAAGATTGTATTGCAAGCAAGTTGATAGCTCTTGAATGCACATCTGAATACTACCTTCGCCGGTAACACATACAACCTCTTGCTTGGGAAATGCAAGTTTAACTCCCATGGCAGCAGGAAGACCAAAACCCATAGTGCCAAGCCCTCCAGAATTAATCCATCTTCGAGGTTTATTGAAATGATAATATTGAGCAACAAACATTTGATGTTGACCAACATCTGATGTAATAAAAGCATTGCCTTGGGTGGCATGATATAGCTCTTGCACAACAACTTGCGGGGCAATCATTGAAGGTTTTATTTTACTTAAATATAGATCATGGTCTAAACCATGCTTTGCGCGCCATTGAGAAATTTGCATATTCCAATTGTCCACAGCTTCTGAATCAATTTTAATTTTGGAACGTTTAATTTCTTTTATCAGCGCAAGAAGAGATTCCTTAACCTGTCCAACTATTGGTATGTCAGCATTAATAATTTTAGAAATTGATGCAGGATCTACATCAATATGAACAATCTTTGCATCTGGAGCAAACATTGATGGAGTATTCGTAATTCGATCATCAAACCTCGCACCAATTGCAATAATAAGGTCTGCATTATGCATTGCCATATTTGCTTGATAAGTCCCATGCATACCAAGCATTCCCATAAAATATTTATCTTTGGCGGGGTATGCTCCAAGCCCCATCAAAGTATTAGTTACAGGCGCTTTAAGTATCTTATTAAGAGTAATGAGTTCCTTGTGAGCATTTCCCAAAATAACTCCGCCACCCGCATAAATTACTGGACGCTCTGCTGACAAAATCTTCTTGCAAGCTTTTTTAATTTGTCCTGGATGGGGAAGTACTCTTGGTTGATATGAACGCAAAGATATCTCTTTAGCTCTTTTGTATTCATAGAGCTTAGAAGGGTCAGTTTTGTCTTTTGGAATATCTATAACTACTGGACCAGGTCTTCCTGTTGTTGCTATATGAAAAGCTTCTTGAATAATCCTAGGAATATCTTGGGTATTTTGGACTATGAAACTATGCTTAACAATTGGTCGAGAAATTCCAATCATATCTGTTTCTTGAAATGAATCTGTGCCAATTAAATGGCTTTGTACCTGACCAGAAATAACAACGAGCGGAATTGAATCCATATAAGCAGTAGCAAGCCCTGTTATTGCATTGGTTGCGCCAGGCCCTGAAGTAACCAAAGCTACTCCTGGCTTTCCAGTAGCCCTAGAATAACCATCTGCTGCATGAGTAGCCCCTTGTTCATGACGGACTAAAATATGCTCACATGCCTTCTGTTTAAAAATTGAATCATAAATGTGCAAAGCTGCGCCGCCTGGATAGCCAAAAATAAACTTAACCCCCTCATCTTTGAGAGCGCGCATTAACAGATCTCCGCCTGAAAGTTTCATGAATTCAAGGTATTTACTTTAAAGTAAAGGGTTTTATACATTAATTGTGATTAAAAACAAGCTTTTTGGCTGATTTGAAAGGCTTTGTGGGTTATTCCATCTCTTTAATTAAAGATTGCATATCTTCAGGAAGATCTGCCTCAAATTCAAAGAAACTGTCGCCTTTGATTGCAGGAAATCTTATTTTAGAGGCATGTAATGCTTGTCGAGGAAAATTTTGAATATGAGTTATTAAATTTTCAGGAGTATTTTTCGCAATAAGATTTCTAGGGTTATACAATCCATCACCAATTATGGGAAGCTTTTGATTGCTTAAATGCACTCTAATTTGATGAGTTCTTCCAGTTTCAATCTCTATAGAAATATGAGAATAACCTTCATAGAATTTTATTAAAGAAACATGAGAAAGAGCATCTCTTCCAAGATCAGCAACTCTCATTTTTACTCTATTTCGTGGATCTCTTTCAATGGGATGCTCTATAGAAAAACTACCTATAACTTGCCCAACAACCAATGCCTCATATTGTTTAAAAACTTCCCTTTCTTGCAGCTTATTAACAAAAAAATTTCTAAATTTTTCATTTTTTGCAATCACCAATAATCCAGAAGTATCTTTATCTAGCCGATGAACTATCCCACAGCGTGGCAGTTGTTTTAATGCTGGGAAATGAAATGCCAAAGCATTTGCCAAAGTGCCATCATGACATCCTGCTCCTGGATGCATAACCAATCCTGGTAACTTATTAATGATTAAAAAATCTTCCTCTTCATGAAAGATATTTATGTCTATATCTTCGCCCTCCCAAGAAACCCTATTCTCAAACACTGGATCCAAAGAAATCTCATCGCCAGTATGCACTTTATCTTTTGCTTTAAGAATTTCACCATTCACCAATAGATTCCCCTGTAATATCCATCTCTGGATTTGACTGCGTGAATAATCTTCAAATAAAAAAGTTGCTGCTTGGTCTAATCTAGAATTATGCTGGTCTTCATTAATATTTTTGTGGATCATGTCCCTAATCTAAAAACTTTTTTACTATCTTACAATCTAAAGTAATTGAATTAACCCAAATGCTTGAATAAATGTAAAATACCTACCGATGATACAAATAAAGAAATATTTACGAGTTAATTTAGCAATTGCAATTATTCTTCCGCTATTAATAGCAAGTTGTAATTCCGATGCGCCAGTGATGGAGCGACCTGAAAAGGTTTATTACGATACAGCGCAGAGAAGAATGAAAGCAAATAATTTCTATTCTGCTATTGAGTCTCTGGAGGCCATTGAAGCCAGGTATCCCTTTGGCAGATATGCAGAGCAAGCTCAATCAGAACTAATTTATGCGTATTTCATGAATGGTGAAGATGAAGCTGCGCATGAAGCTGCTGAAAAATTTATTCGCCTTAATCCCAGACATCCAAATATTGACTATGCATACTTTATGAGAGGTATTGCCAGTTACACCAGAGACAAAGGAATGTTTGCAAGAATATTTAAGTCTGACCTTTCCAATAGAGATATCTCAGGAGCAAAACAAGCCTTTGGTGAACTATCTGAATTTTTAACTCGATTTCCTCAAAGTCAGTATGCTCCATATGCTTCGCAGAGATTGATATATTTAAGAAGTTTAATTGCAAAAAATGAATTAGTTGCTGCTGAATATTATCTGAAAAGAAAGGCATATGTGGCTGCACTTCGAAGAGCTAAGTATGTAATTGAAAATATTCCTAATTCCTCAGAAAGCATGAGAGCATTAAAAATTATCAGAGAATGTTATCAAGCTCTTGGTTATTTCGAATTAATGGAAGATATAGAAAGCGTAATTAAAGTTAATGGGGGTTCAATAATTGAAAATTCTGAGCCTTCCTCATGGAATTTCTTTTCAAGAAAAGCCCCTCGACCAAATCAAAACTAATTTCAGCCTAAGAGATAATTGAATACAGCTCTTGTGTCAGAAGATTGCTGGTACGGTACATTTCATTTGGGCTATGTTGCTGATTGCATGTAAATCCATACCCTATACCTTTATCGGGATCACCAAATGCAACTGCGCCTCCAACACCAGCATGACCAAACATTTTGTTATTAAAAGTTGGAGCAATATTCCCCATCACAGCTATTCCTTGAGCCAGCTCATAACCGAGTCCAAATTTTATTGGAGCTCCAAATAGTACAGAATCAGGACCACTAGAATGAGGAGTAATAGCTTGGTGAAGCGAAGCCTCACTCATAATAGAGATTTCATCCCTGGTGCAACCATTACTCAAAATACCATATAGCCTTGCCAAACTTTCAGCAGTCCCATGTCCGTTTGCTGAAGGAATTTCTGCCTTTCGCCAATCAAGAGAATTCACATAATTAGCATCATCTTCCTCTCTTTCTTGAAAAGCCTCTTGAAAATCTCCACTTATTAAAGCTTCTTTAAAATTTTGGAGTTTTGCTGGCAAGAAAAAGTTTGGGACATATCTCAAAAACTGTCCTGGAAGTTTTATGCTATCTCTCTCCATCATTAGCATATCTGCGCATCTCGCAAATTCTTTTTCATCAAGACCGATGTGAAAGTCTATTTCAAGTGGAGCTGCTATTTCTTCATGAAAGTATTGCCCAACAGAACGACCATCTACTCTCCTAATCAATTCGCCAACCAACCAACCAAATGTTAATGCATGGTATCCCTGAGAGATACCCGGCTTTCTATAAGGAGCTTGTGATTGTAAGTGTTGAACAAACTTATCCCAATCTTGAAATGAACCTTGGGGAATGCCTCCTTGAAATCCAAACATCGCAGCTCTGTGACATAACAAATCACTTACTTTCGTATCTTCTTTGCCATTGCAGCTATATTCAGGCCAGTAATGTCCAACTTTCTCAGCTGGATCGAGTTTACCTTGATCAATTAATCTAGATATGCATGTTGCTGTAATGCCTTTAGTAACTGAGAAGACGTTTACAAGAGTATCTTCCGTCCATTCTTTGGTCTTATTAAAGTCTTGATGGCCACCCCACAAATTTACAATTATTTTACCTTGATGCTCAATCGCCAATCCTGCTCCTGTCTCAAATCCACTCTCTATAGAATTGTAAAAAGCATCATAAACATTTTGAAATTTAGGATCACAATAACCTTTAATCATGACTCGACCTGTAATTTTGTATCTCCCCACTGTGCAATCTTTTTTGATAATTAACAAGTTCGCTTTTAATCACAGGAGCCAAGACATAGAGACCAAAAATATTTGGAATGGCTGTAATAAAAATTAAAGCATCAGAAAAATCTAGCACTGCACTCAAATTAATCATGCAGCCTAGGGCTATAAAAAAACAAAAAGATATTTTAAAGAAATTTTCTGCCCAAATTGATTCTCCAATGATATATGTCCAGCCTTTTAAGCCGTAATAAGACCATGAAAGAATTGTTGAAAATGCAAACAATATCGCGATAAATGAAAGAGGTAAAACTGACCAGCTTAAAGTGCTGCTAAAAGCTTGAGAAGTCAAAGCTATGCCCTGAATTCCCTCATTTGCCATTGCAGGCTCATAGACTGTCGTTAAAATTACTAAAGCTGTAAGAGTGCAGATCACGACAGTATCAATAAAAGGCTCCATCAGACCAACGAAACCCTCAGTAACCGGTTCTTTTGTTTTAACAGTGGCATGGGCTATTGCAGCAGAACCAATGCCTGCCTCGTTTGAAAATGCTGCTCTTTGAAAGCCTAAGATCATGATGCCTAGCATTCCTCCGCTCATGGCGCTTGGATTAAATGCTTCTATTAAAATCGCTGAGATAGCCCATGGAACTTTATGAGCATTCAAAATGACTACAAGCAAAGCGCCTATGACATAAGTGAGCGTCATAAATGGCACTAACTTAGAAGTAACTCGGGCAATCCCTTTAATTCCGCCAATGATCACTAACGCAACTATTCCAGCTAAGATGAAACCAAAAAGCCAGCCCTTATCAACAAAAAAGCTAGCATCTCCACCTGTGATAAAAACGAATTGCTGAAAAGCTTGATTAGATTGAAACATGTTTCCTATGCCCAAGCACCCGACTACTATGGCCATCGCATAAAATAACCCCATTGGCTTAGCAAGCCAAGATAAGTTTCTCTGACGCAAGCCAGTTTCTAGATAATACATAGGACCACCAGAAATACTTCCATCTGGGTTAACTTTTCTATACATGACGCCTGCTACACATTCTGCAAATTTTGTAGACATGCCCAAAAAGCCAGCAACAATTAACCAAAATGTAGCCCCTGGACCACCAATGGATATAACGATTGCTACTCCAGCAATATTTCCTATTCCCACAGTTCCAGAAACAGCTGTTGATAATGCCTGAAAATGGGTCAACTCTCCTTCATTGTCAGGTTTAGAGTAATCTCCTCGCAATATTTGAAAGGCATGTTTAAATCCTCGGAGATTTAAAAAATTAAAGTAAATGGTAAAAAAAATAGCTGCGCCAATTAACCATAAAACTATCAACGGCAAAGAAGCTTCAAAAATTTTAACCTCATAAAAAATAAAGCCGGATAAAAGATCTGTTAATGGCTGGATAGCATTATTAATTGAAGCATCAATTCCGGTTGCTGATACAGGTATTGAAATTATTGCTGCAAGGCAAAAAATAAGTCTATTGCTTTTCATGAATTGAATATACTACATTAGGAAAAATAATATTTATGAAAATAGGAATCCTTAACTCAGATACAGTTCAAATTGATGGAGCCATGGAATTTGGTCAATATCCTGAGATGTTTTCAAAAGTGTTTTGGGATGTGGACCCTAATATTCAGTTCAAAACATACGAAGTTCAATTTGATAACTATCCCTCTGATATCAATGAATGCGATGCTTATTTAATCACTGGGAGTAAAGCCAGCTCTTATGATGATGTTCAATGGATACACAATCTTAAAAAATTTATTAAAGCCCTTCATGAAAATAAAAAGAAGTTGATAGGGGTTTGTTTTGGTCATCAGATAATTGCAGAAGCACTGGGGGGCTCTGTAAGAAAATCTCCTGAAGGATGGCACGCAGGTGTTGATTCGATATCCTTAAATAGCAATGCTCTTATATATGGAGACGAGGGTAAAAATTATAATTTAGTTTTTAGTCATCAAGACGAAGTTGAAAAACTTCCAGAAAATGCAACTTTAATCGCGGGATCAGCAAGTTGTCCTATTGGTATGTTTGTAATTGACAATCATATTATATGCACCCAAGGCCATATTGAGTTAGATAAAAAATTTGCAAGGATGATATATGATTTCAGAAAAGAGCAAATTGGAAATACTACATATCAAAATGCTTGTCACACCTTGGCTATAAAAACCGATGAACTTGAGGTGACGAAAAATCTATTAAAATTTCTAAGAAATTAACCTAATAAGGTTTATCACCATCAATTGCTACTCTTTGAAGTAGTCTGTGAGAGGGAAAGTAATCATTGATTGGTTTATGTTGAGTGCTTCGATTATCCCAAATAGCAATTGAATTTGGCTCCCATTTAAAACGGCATGTAAATTCTGCTGTAATTACATGATCATACAAAAACTGCAATATTGCTGAGCTTTCTTTTGCAGGCAGCCCAATAATTTTTGTGGTAAATAATGCATTCACAAAAATCACTTTTTGATTGCTTTCTGGATGAATCCTAATAACTGGATGTTGAACAGGAGGATTGTCTTCTACGGCTTTTGCTAAACGCTCTTTTCCACCTGGCTCAGCCAAACTTTCTTTGAAGCCATAACTAAAATCATGCTCTGCTTCTAAGTTAGAAAGAAACTTCTGCATATCTTTTGATAAGCCGTTATATGCAGCGGTCATGCTTGCCCACATAGTATCACCGCCTTTTGGTGGGCAAATTTTTGATCTTAAAACAGAGCCCAGGGGTGGGTGTTTTCGAAAAGTCATGTCTGAATGCCACACCTCTATTTTAGAGGGTTTTTCAGGCGTACTTTCCAAGATAGTAATTTCTGGAAATCCATCAACTGTTTCATATGCAGGATGGGTCTGAACTGGTCCGAAAGACTCAGCAAGTGCTTTGTGTTGAGCTGGGGATATATCTTGGTCTCTAAAAAAAATAACCTGATATTCTACGAGTAATCTTCTAATTTCAGCATAAACCTCTTCAGATAGATCTTGGCATAGATCTACTCCATGCAATTCTGCCCCTAGGGCTGCTGCGATTGGCTTTACTTCAAACATAGATAATTAAAAATTTACGTCTTTTCAGTTTAATCCTTTAACTCACTATCAATCAAGACTGCTATTAGTAATGCTGGCTCGTCACCATGATTGACCCATGCGTGATTAGTGCCTCTTTGCACAACAGTATCAAATGGCTCAAGCCTTACTTCTTCCTCATCAAGCAAAAGGCTAACATCGCCTTTTAATAAGATAATGTAATCTATCGTATCTGTTTTATGCATTGCAGGATGTTTTGAAGTATCAATCCTGTGATGGGCTGCGCCTATTCGATCAAAGGCCTGAGCTGCGAGATCTTGCAACACATCCCAAGGAACACCTTCAGGAGTTGGATTAATCTGAAAATATCTAAATTTAGTTCCATTGGCAGGAGGCGATAAAATTATTTCTGAGTCCGCCCTATCTTGATTATCGGTAGTATCAATTAGCGTGCCATCAGTGTTCCAAATTTCAAATAAGCCTCCAACATCCTCACCTATTGAGCGTGCAGGCGGGCCATCAATTGTAATCACAGATTTACCAGATTCATTATGACCAGTAACTATTCTTCTCATATTAATTCCTTTTTATCAATTGCTATCAATTTATAGCTTTTTTGAAATCGCGTAGCAAGCTGGAATATAAAACAAAGCAATAATTGCAGACCCGATGACGCCTCCAGCCATTGCCCAAGCTAAAGGCTTAAAGAATATACTTGTTATTAATAAGGGTAAGAATCCACCAATGGTTGTTGCTGATGTGGTAATAACATGACGAGTTGATCTAATAATTACTTCAACAAGATCTTCTTTAGTAATTGGTGAATTAGCATTTGCCTCTTTAATATGAGACAAAACAACAATAGAATCATTGATAGAAAGGCCCGCTAATCCAATCGCACCTACCAAACCAATAAACCCAAAATTGGCTTGACCCAATGTTAGGCCTAAAAATGCTAACCCTGTGCACCAAATGGCAACACTTAAAATTAATCCAGCCTGCCTAAATGAATTTAATGCCGCAACCAATGCGATAATTATTAAGATAAAGAATAAAATAGCTGATGAGAAAATATTAGACTGAGATTGCCCTCTTGCCTCAGCCTCTCCCCCTACCTCAAAAATATATCCAGGCGGAAGCTCAGCCTTAAAGGTTTCAAGCTTATCTGCCAAATATTTTTCAGTTTGGGACGGAAGTAAATCAGGCCAAATCCAGCCTGAAACTTGATTTTGTCTCTTGCCAGCATCACGAGAAACAAAATTAGCCTGGTTGGTTACATTAAAATCTCCATAATTTGAAGAATAATCAAAACCTTCTTCAGAAGGTACAGATAAAAATTGAGTTGATTGTATAGAATCATTTGACGATCCTCGTATTTTAATTGATAGTTCTTTATTTCCATCAAGCATAGTGCCAACAACTACGCCTTCACTTGCAATTGCTAGCTCGTTTATAAAGAAATCTCCAGAAATTGAGCCTAGTGCAAGATTGGATTCATTAAAGGTAAACTCCAAGTTTGTTGCTCCACCAGCAAGCTCACTTTTGGTTAAGAAAACTCCTGGAGCATCTCTTATAATTAGCTCTAATTTTTTTCCTAAAGCTCTTAAGATTGATAAATCAGGCCCATCAATGCTGAACTCCACTGCTGCATCTACAGGGGGGCCCGAATCAAATTTATCTACAATAATCTTTAGATCAGGATTTTCGTTTACGAGTCGTTTTGCAAGCTTCGGTAGAACCGTGGTCATTTCTTTATATGAGGTACTTATATAAACGCCTTGCGCTAAATTATTGCTGCCCAAGGCTGAATCACCACCAACAACATTGTAGAGAATTCTTGGCAATCTTCTCCCAATAAACCAAAAATCATCTTCCACAATACCACTTTTAGCAATTGAATCTCGTAACTTCAATACTGCTTTTTCAGAACTTTCTACATTTGAATTTTGTGGAAGTTCCACTAGTACTTTAAACATATTCCTATCAAGCTCAGGAAAGAAGTCTGCTTTTAAAAATGGGAAAGAGACAAAGCCTACTGCAGGTAAAATCATTGCAATCATTATTCCTCTTTTAGGAACATCAAATGACCAGGTCAGAACAGCCCTATATCTTCGAAGAAGTTTTTCATTTGAATAGCCATTGCCGCCAAAAATTTCTTTTTCAAAAAATTTCATTTGATCTAAATAGTTTAAGAGGACTGGTACAACATAAAGCGCGAGGAAAAGCGAGGAAGTAATTGAAAGAATTACTGTTTTTGCCATGCCTCCTACAAACTCTGCGCTGGGGCCTTGGCCTGCGGCAATAGGGAAAAAAGATAATGCTGTTGTTGCAGTTGCTGCTGCAAGAGGTATCCATAAATGTTGGAATGTTTCAAATGAAGCTTGCTCTCTAGAATGGCCTAATTTACGTCTATATTTAAAATCCTCAACTACAATAATGGCATTGTCGATTAGCAACCCAAGAGCAATAATAATTCCAGTCATTGAAGTTTGGTGCAATGGCAATCCAAGCAATGTGCAGCCAAATAACACTAAAAAAATAGTTAAAGGGATAACCGAACCAACAATCAGGGCTGATTTAAAACCTAGAAGAAAATAACTAATCCCAATAACAATCAAGATCGCAAATAAAATACTTGTATATAAGGTGTTGAATTTTTCATTAAAATAATGGGATTCGTCATAAATTTTCTCAAGAGAAATTTCTGCGGGCAATTGATTTCTAAATTCATCAACTATTTTTTCGATATCTTCTACATAAAGGTCTACTCTTTGTGAGAAAGCGCCACTAATATTTACCAACACAGATCTTTTGCCATTGAAAAGAGATAGCTCTTCAGGTGGATCTCTTGGATTTTTTGACAAGGTTGCAATATCACCTAAACGAATAATCTCATAGTCATTAAAAACTTTGATTGGTAAGTTAGCTACTTGTGAAATGTTGGTTAAATTATCTTTTGATTTCACAAGAAGTTCTTTGCCATTCTGTGAAATTTGCCCAATTGGTTTTTTTGTATCAAGCCCAGATAATACTCTTACGACTTCTTGAAAAGATAAACCAAGAGCAGACAATTTGGCATTATCTATCTCAACCAGAACCTCTTCATCGGCAGCTCCATAAGTATGACTTCTATCTGATCCACTTATATATGCTAAGGTCTGCCGAAGATCCTCTGCTATACGTGACAATAAAATTAATGGAGTGTCCCCATCTCCTTTCCAGGTTAAAGAATAAAGAAGAGTGATTGGAGGACCGCTACTTCTAATTAATTGGGGCTTAACATCAGGCGGTAATGAAAATGATGCCTGATCCATTTTATCTTGGACTTCAGACCATACTTGCTCTATTTGAGAAGGCGGAACTTCATCTTTAATTTCTAATACAGTGGTTGAAAATCCCTGAGAGGCAAATGAAATAATTTCATCAAGCTCATATACCTCTCTTAGCTTGGTCTCTAGGGGCTCTAAAATTTGTGTTTCGATCCGTGTTGGCGATGCTCCAGGATATATGCTTTGCACTGATGACCATCGTTGGGCAAGCTCTGGATTTTCTTGTCTTGGAAGAGTGCTTAGTGAAAAAAGGCCCGCTAAAAAAATAAAAGTTAGAAGTAAACTGAAAACTCTTGGTCGATCAAAGAAAATTTTTAACAAGAGCATAGTTTAGTTGGCTTTCAATATTTCATTTTCAATCACCTTCTCAGCTCCGCCTGCTACGACCATATCTCCAGTTGAAATTGTTCCTGAGATATAAGCGTTATCTCCTTCAACATAAATTAATTCAACAATTTCTTTAGCGACTTTAAGTTGATCATTTTTATCTTTCGAAACTGTATATAAATTCCAAAGACCCTGTGTACCCTGAGAGAGTGATTTCAATGGAACCCAGGCTCCTGTTGCTAATTTTTGTTGATTTAGCTGAAGATAGGAAATAGATCCGGGGCTAATAAAAGTATTAAATTCAAATATACATAATCTATTATCTGAACCTTGATTACTCATTTTTGTAAAACGTTTTAATTTTGCAGAAAAAATTTTCCCATCAATTAAAAAATTATAAAATTCACCCTCTTTCAAGCCTTCAATAACATTGCTTGGTACTGAAACATGCGCCTCCACAACTGTGGAATCAATAATTTCTAAAATTGGTGCTCCAGGACTAATTACTGTTCCAGAATCAAGAAATCTATTTTGAATATATCCATCAAATGGAGCGCGGATAAAAGTCTGCTCTAATTTAACTGAGTATAAATCTACCTGTGCTTTTGCAATGAGAAATTCTGAGTTAGCTCGATCTAATTCTTGATTAGAGATAAAGCCCTTAGATTTCAAGTCTTTAAACCTTTTTAAGGCCTGTTCTGCAAGATCAAATCTTGCTTGAGCTTGATTTAAATTAGCTTGCATTTCTGCAGGATCTAGAGCAGCTAATATTTCGTTTTTTTTCACAGCATCACCGATATCAATTTTTACATCTGCAATCTTTCCGGGAACTTCAAAAGCTAGCTTAGAATAATTTAATGGAAGTATTTTTCCAGGAAAACGCTGAATAGTATTGTATGAATCTTGGATCTCGATGGTCGTAATTTCTAACGACGTATTGGATGATAAATCAACGGCTAACAGGAAGAAAAATGTAAAGTGCAAAAATTTATTCATAAAAATTTATATGATATGCTAATAATGTTAACAGCGTAAACATAGTATATATTTAATGTATTCACTGTCAACATTGGAAAAACAATGAAATACCATCATGGCAATTTAAAGGAAGAGCTGATCTCTAGCGCTTGCATCATATGTGAGGCTAATGGTCATGATCATATGAGCTTAAGATCTATTGCTAAAGAAGCAAATGTATCCCAAACGGCTCCCTATAGACACTTTGAAACAAAAGAAAGTCTACTTGCAGAAGTCTCAAAAAGAGGCTTTGAGGAGTTAACAGATAGAATGAAATTGGCAATTAGTAAAGGCAATATTAAATCTGCAAATGATAAGTTCCTTGAAATGGGGCTTGCCTATCTCGAATTTGGATTGGAAAAAAGAAAGACATATGACCTTATGCATAGCCCCATCATTGATAAAGTCCAATTTCCCGAACTGCTCAATGCTGCTCAAGGAGCATTTGATGAGCTGGTACAAATTTTAAAAGAGTTATATCCAGGAATATCTGAAGATGCCCTTGGTAAAAAATGTATAAAATTCTGGGCAATGATGCATGGCTTGGTTGGTTTGTTAGATATGAAAATTGATCCAGATGTAGGATCAAATGCGGGTGATGCTATGTCAATTGTGAAAGAAGATTTTAGATCTTTTCTTGTTGAATCCCTAGAATTCTAATCTACTTGGACAGTTATTCGCTTTGAAAAGATTGGAGGGTTGTGCGGAATGTGACGAAAGTCACCCAACAGCAATTGAAGTGTATGAGTACCTTTAGTTAATTCGATCTCTACTTCAGTCTGACCTTTACCAAAATGTACATAATTCTTATCAGCTGGTATTGGTAGACTGAGTGATGGCAAATCAGCATCGATGATTAAATGATGATGTCCGGTATTCATCATTTGTATTCCAGCTGGAGCAACACCAAAATTTTCTAACCCAAATCTAACGGTAACTGTTCTTGAGACAGATTCTCCATCATATGGGGAAATAAAATATACAGAAGCATTAGCATCACCAGGTGATAGCTCTATGGCGTGCATTGAAAATGAAAGAAAAATAATAAATAAGTATCTCATCTAATCTAAGTATCCTCCGTCTGCATACATTAGGGTGTTAAAAGTATCTGCACTCTGTGAGTGTGTAACACTTCCAATAACGATTTTATGAGTATGATAAGCAAAAGTTTCATCAACTTTGCAAAATATATTTGCTTGCGCATCCTTAATGAAGGGGATATCGCTGACATCCCAAAAATCATTTTGAAATCTTTGTGATTCTAGTTCTTTTGAGCTGCATATGTTGGAAATTTCTTGTTGATTTTTTTGAAGAATATTAATGCATAAATTCTCTCCTTTAGTAAGGGCATCATGAATGGTGGCACCATTGTTAACGCATACAAGAATTGAGGGCGGATCCATTGTTAGAGAAGTAACTGAAGATGCTGTCATTGCAAATAGACTGCCTGATGAGTTTTTTGCCGAAATTACGCTCACTGACGAGGCTAAAAATCTCATCGCAATTAAAAATTGTTCTTTAGGCATAGGCGTTATAATTTATACTCTGTAAAAATTTTAAAAATTGAACACGTCAAGCATAAGAATAATTGGAGGTAGAAACAAGAGCTATCGAATAGTTTTTAAAGCTACCCCCACTCTCAGGCCAACCACCGATCGAGCTAAAGAAACATTATTTAGTTGGTTGCAATTTGAATTAAAAGATAAATTTTGTCTTGATTTATTTGCAGGCACTGGCGGTCTAGGTTTAGAAGCATTATCAAGAGGTGCTCAACATGTCACATTTGTAGAAAAAGATAAAAGCTTGTACAAAAATATTTTAAAAAACGTCCATCATCTAGGGTATGAAAATAATGTCCAGGCTATGTGCAGTGATTCTTTTAAATGGCTAAAAACAAATAAAAGAAAATTTGATTACATCTTTTTGGATCCTCCATTTGATCAGTTTGACTATAAAAACTTGCTTAAAGAAATTCGTAAAAGCAATATTTTTAATGAGGGTGGCAAGGTTTTTCTTGAAACTAGTAAACATGCTGAGCTTGAATTCAGCCCTGCTCAAGATATTCTGAAAGATAAAATAATAGGAGATGTGAGGCTTATGATTTTGCAATGAAAATTAGAATAGCAACCAGACTTTCTCCACTTGCAATGCTGCAAACAAATGAGGTGATAGAAAAAATTAAATCCCTTGACCCTGATTGTATTTGCGAGATTATTAAGATGGAGTCAGAAGGCGATCTTACAGACGCACCTTTGCATATGATTGGTGGAAAAGGATTGTTTGTATCTAAGCTGGAAAAGGCTCTAGAGAATGGAATTGCTGATATAGCAGTACATAGTTTAAAGGATGTTCCAGCATCAATAAATTCTAAATTCAGCATTGCAGCAACTTTACCAAGGGAGGAAGCAGTCGATGCGATTCTTTTAAAAGAGGGATTAACCATTGGCGACTTATCAAAAAATCTTAAAATTGCTACATCTGGGCCCAGAAGAATATCTCAATTACTTTCCATTAACCCCAAATTAAACATAGTACCTATCAGAGGCAACATCCAAACCAGAATCAATAAAATCCAAGCGGATGATTTGGATGGTTTGATTGTGGCTAAAGCAGCACTTAATCGATTAAAAATCTCACATCCTAATGTTCATGAATTTTCAGAAGCGCAAATGTTACCAGCTGCAGCTCAAGGAGCAATTGGTGTAGAGGTTAATACAAAAGAGGTTTCATCTGACATAAGTGACTTACTTCATTTGATCAATGATAATTTGACTTATCAAGCAACAGAAATTGAAAGGTTGGTTGTAGCATCCATGGAAGGAAACTGTTTGTCTCCAATTTCAGCCCTATGCAAAATTGATGGCCAAGATGCTGAGCTTAAAGTAAGAGTTTCTAATCAAGCTGGAACTGATGTATACAATGAGGTGACAAGATTTAAACTAAAAAATAAAGTTGATGCTGTGAATGATTGTATAGAAATATTAATTCGCAATGGTGCCAAAGAAATTATTCAAAGATAAATGATTGTAAATACGCGGCCTATTGATCTTGGTCAGAAAACCAATGTTTTACTCAAAAAATCTAAATGTAATTTTATTCATTTGCCCTTAACGAAAATTATAAAAATAGAGCCTTCTGCAAGAGCTATGCAAAATATAAATAATCTCAGCAATTATGATCTTTTGATATTTACCAGCCAATCTGCCGTGAGGTATGGAGCTGAATATTACCAAGCAATCTTTCAGAATGATGCAATGATTCCTATCCTTGCAATCGGTCTCGCCACTCAAGAATCATTAAAAAAAATTAATCTCTCTTCAGTGACTCCGCCTAAATTTGACTCAGATGGTTTAGCGGAAGTAATCAAAGAAAAAGGTTACAAAAAATGTTTAATTTTTTGTGGCGAAAAAAAACCGCGCATACTCTCTTTAACCGATATTGAGATAGATACATTCCCCTGCTATGCCTCTCATGATGAGGCAAAAATTGATCTGTCAAAAATACAAGATCAAGATAAATTAGTAGTGTTGATCTATACACAGCAAAGTTTAGAAGTGCTAGTGCGGGAGTTGCCTAGAAAGAAAGTCCAGAATATTATTTTAGTTGCTGCCTCAAAGAGAATAAAAGAATTATCTTTAAAATATGGTTTTAAGAATTGTATCTTGGCAGATTCTCCTCACGATGAAGAGATGATTAAAGCGGCTCTGATAGAAAATTAAATTACTTATTTTTTCTTTCCATTTCCATTACCACTTTTCATGGCGCTGAAGAACTCATCATTTGTTTTGGATGATTTTAACCTCTCAATCAAGAATTCAATTGCTTGAGAGTCTTCCATGTCATCAAGAATCTTTCTAAGAATAAACATTCTCTGTAACTCTTCAGGGCTGGTAAGAAGATCCTCTCTTCTGGTTCCTGAGCGTCTAATGTTAATAGCGGGATAGATTCTTTTTTCAGCAATTTTTCTTTCTAAATGAATCTCCATATTTCCTGTTCCCTTGAACTCTTCATAAATGACTTCATCCATTTTAGAGCCAGTTTCAACTAGGGCAGTTGCAATAATAGTAAGACTTCCACCTTCCTCCAAATTCCTTGCGGCACCAAAAAATCTTTTAGGTCTTTCAAGTGCATTTGAATCAACACCGCCAGAGAGAATTTTCCCTGAAGCCGGTTGAACTGAATTATAAGCTCTACCCAATCTAGTAATAGAATCTAACAAGATAACAACATCTTTTTTATGCTCAACTAACCTTTTAGCTTTTTCAATGACCATGTCTGCTACCTGAACATGTCTTGTTGGAGGTTCATCAAATGTACTTGCAACCACTTCACCTCTTACTGTTCTAGACATATCCGTGACTTCCTCTGGTCGCTCATCAATAAGCAATACTATTAATTCCACCTCAGGATTATTTTTTGTAATCGAATGAGCTATGCTTTGAAGCATGAGTGTTTTACCTGCTTTGGGAGGTGAAACAATTAATCCACGCTGTCCCTTACCAATTGGAGATGCAAGATCAATTATTCTAGAAGAAAGGTCTTCCGCTGAACCGCTTCCCTGCTCGAGAGTAAGTCGTGATGTTGGAAAGAGTGGGGTTAAGTTTTCAAAAAGAATTTTCTTTTTTGTTTTTTCTGGGGCCTCTTTATTGATTGTGTCAACGTAGACTAAAGCAAAATATCTTTCGCTATCTTTTGGAGGTCTAATTTTTCCATGAATTTCATCCCCTTTTCTAAGACTGAATTTTCTTACTTGACTTGGAGATACATAAATATCATCAGGACCCGAGCAATAAGAGCCTTCTGGAGATCTTAAGAACCCAAATCCATCATTCAAAATCTCTAAAACTCCTCCGCCATATATATCTACGCCTTCCTTGGCTTGCTGTTTAAAAATACGGAATATGATTTCCTGCTTCTTGAGCCTCCCAACATCTTCAATTCCTAGACTTTCGGCAATATCCACCAACTCATTGATTGGCTTGACTTTCATTTCTGTTAAATTCATAAATTGATCTCTGGTTGTTTAGGAGTAATAAAATTTTGATTTGATAGGTAGCTGTGAAGCTAGGATGGAGAAAATGATAATTCCTTTTCCCGCAAGATGCAAAGTTTTTTAGACTTCTGCTGCTATAAAATCCTCCAATTGTTGCTTACTGATAGCGCCTATTTGAGTTGAGGCGACTTCACCATTTTTAAAAATTAAAAGAGTTGGGATTGATCTAACTCCATATTGAACTGCTAAGTCTTGATTAGAATCTACATCCAGCTTACAAACCTTAATTGATCCTTCCATCGCATCGGCAACTTCTTCAACTGTGGGAGCAAGTTGTTTACATGGACCGCACCATTCAGCCCAAAAATCAATTAATACTGGAAGGTCTGATTCTAAGACTTCCTGATTAAAATTTGCAGATGTAATTTCTTTGACGTTGTCACTCATGAATTTAACTCCGATGCTATTTGCTTTGCTGCATAGGTTAAGATGGCATCAGCGCCAGCTCTTTTGCAGCACAATAAAGATTCTAACATAACATCTTTATCAAGCCACCCCTTCTCAATACTTAACTTTAGCATTGAGTATTCTCCACTCACTTGATATACAAAAGTCGGGATCTGAAACTCAGATTTAATTGCATGAACTACATCAAGGTATGCTGTGCCAGGTTTAACCATAACAATATCTGCTCCCTCTTCTATGTCCATGGCTGTCTCATGGAGAGCTTCATTGAGGTTTGCAAAATTCATCTGATATGTCTTCTTTGAAGCCTTACCCAGATTTGCAGAGGATCCTACTGCTTCTCGAAATGGACCATAAAAACTTGAAGCATATTTAGCTGCATAAGATAAAATTATTGTGTCTACGAATGCATTAGACTCTAATATATTTCTAATCGCCCTTACCCTTCCGTCCATCATGTCCGAGGGAGCAAGAATGTCTGCACCAGATTGAGCTAAAAGCAGTGCCTGATCTTGAAGCAACTCTAACGTTTGATCATTGTCCACTTGCCCTTCAACTAGTACGCCGTCATGCCCATGATCTGTGTAGGGATCAAGCGCGACATCAGCGATCTTAATAACTTCTGGGAATCTCTCTGCCAGTCCTTTCAATGCTAAACACACTATGTTCTTATCATCAAAAGCATGTGAGCCTTTTTGATCTTTTTTATTGGCATCAATTGCAGGAAAAATCGCAACTGATTTTATACCTTGTTTAATCAAGGCTTCAGTTTCGGCATAAAGAGAATCTAAATTATGCCTGCATATTCCTGGCATAGAGGGTATTTCAATCTGCTTATCTGGTTGATCAGCAATGAAAATTGGTTGTATTAAATCATTGGAAGTTAAATTATTTTCAGCAACAAGATCCCTCAAATAACCTTTTGAGCGAGTTCGTCGAAGTCTTGTATGAGGATATGTTCTTTTAATCATAAAAATTAGTCAGTGATGGCGCCTTTTGATGCTGACTGAACTGTTTTTTTGTATTTTGCTAACACTCCACTTTTTGGGGACGAATTTGGATTTTTCCAGTTTTTTAATCTTTTTTTCATTTCATCATCAGAAATATTGAGAGATAAAATATCTGTATTTGCATCAATTGTTATCTCATCGCCATCTTGAATAAGTGCAATGGGGCCACCCATCTCCGCCTCAGGACTAATATGTCCAACAACGAAACCATGAGTTCCACCAGAAAATCTCCCGTCAGTAATAAAAGCAACTTTATCTCCTAATCCTTGACCCATAATTGCAGAGGTAGGTTTGAGCATTTCTCTCATTCCTGGCCCGCCCTGAGGACCCTCGAATCTAATAACAACGACATCACCTTCAACTATTTTTTTCTCAAGAATTGCTGCCATACCCTCTTCTTCAGAATTAAAAACCTTAGCATTTCCTGTAAAGAGAGTTCCTTCTTTGCCAGTAATTTTTGCCACCGCTCCCTCTGGAGCTAAGTTCCCATAAAGTATTCTCAGATGGCTGGAATCCTTAACTGGTTTAGATAAGGGCAGAATAATTTTTTGATTATCAGGATATGGTGAAATTTCTTGAAGATTTTCTGCCAAGGTTTTACCAGTAACTGTTAAGCAATCTCCATGCAGCAGTCCCTCTTTAAGCATCATCTTCATCATTGGAGCGATTCCACCAATAGCATTAAGCTCAGACATGAAGTGCACGCCAAAAGGCTTGATGTCCGCCAAAACAGGTGTGGCTTTACCGATGCGTGTAAAATCATCTAGATCAAGATCAATGCCAATGGAGTGAGCCATGGCTAGAAGATGCAATACAGCATTAGTTGAACCACCCAATGCAATCACAACTGCTATCGAGTTCTCAAAGGCTTTCTTTGTCATGATATCGCTAGGCTTTATATCAAGGTCTAATAAATTTTTAATCGCAGCGCCTGCATTTTGACAATCTTGTTTTTTATCAGTTGAAACTGCATCTTGGCTGCTGCTTCCAGGTAAGCTCATTCCTAGAGCCTCTATGCTAGATGCCATAGTATTAGCCGTATACATACCTCCACAAGATCCAGGTCCTTTTACAGAAATTTTCTCAACTGCTATTAAATCTTCTTCGGTAATGCTTCCCTTTGCATATTCACCAACTTTTTCACACACAGTGACATAATCAGTATTGATGGGGCTTGGTTGAATAGACCCACCATAAATAAATATTGAGGGTCTGTTTAATCTAGCCAATCCTATGAGAGCTCCTGGCATATTTTTGTCACATCCGCCAATTGCTATCACTCCATCGTAGCCTAAACATCCCACAACGGTTTCAATAGAGTCAGCAATGACTTCTCTTGATACTAATGAATATTTCATTCCCTGAGTTCCCATGGAGATCCCATCTGATACGGTGATGGTATTAAAAAGAACTCCCTTACAGTCAGAAGCGTCAATGGATTTCTCCACAAGATCTGCTAATTCATTTATGTGCATATTGCATGGAGTTACTTTTGACCATGTTGAAGCTATGCCTACTAATGGCTTTGAGAAATCAGCTGTTTCAAAGCCAACGCCTCTAAGCATAGAACGCGAAGCAGCCTGATGGGGTCCATCTACTAAATTCTTTGAAAATTTTCTATTAGACATAATTAAACAGTTGAATAACGCAATGCGGCATTAAGAAGTTTATCAGTATAGTCTTCTTCTGGACTTGAGAAAACTTGTTTGGCGGGCCCAGACTCCACAATAACTCCATTTTGCATCACAAATATATAATCTGACATAGATCTAACCACCTTCAGATCATGGCTGATAAATAAATATGTTAATTCGTATTCTTTCTGAATATTTTTTAATAACTCAATAACTTGAATTTGAATTGATCTGTCTAATGCTGATGTGGGCTCATCCAAGATCATAAATGAAGGGTTCAAAATTAATGACCTTGCAATTGCAACACGCTGCCTTTGACCACCAGAAAATTCATGCGGATATTTAAATCTATCATCTGGATTAATTTCTACAGCCTTGAGACTATCTGCAATACGCTCATCTTTTTGTTTTTGACTAAGATTAAAATGCACATCCAAACCTTCTCCAACTATCTCCCCAACGGTCATTCGCGGTGAAAGAGAGCCATATGGATCTTGAAAAACAATTTGAATATCTTTCTTGATCGATTTTAATTCCTTTGAGTTTAACTTCCCAATATCTATGCCACCGTAAAGAATTGAGCCCTGATAATTAATTAGTCCAGCCAAAGCTTTGCCAAGAGTGGATTTACCAGAACCAGATTCGCCAACTAATCCTATTGTTGATTTTTGAGGAATAGAAAAATTTACATCTTTCACTGCATGAAAAAATTCTTTTTTAAAAAATGTTTTTTTTGGCAAGGGATAAAAAATATTTAAGTCTTTGACCGTAATTAAAGGGGGTTCGCCGGTTAAAGTTTCTTGCTTAATCGATGGTTCAGAATTTATCAGCTTTTTAGTATAAGCATGCTGAGGATTTGTGAAAACTGCATTGGTATCTCCTTGCTCAACAACATTGCCCTCTTGCATAACTGTAATAGTGTCTGAAAATTTTTCAATTAACCCTAAATCATGAGTGATGAATAATATAGACATCCCAACTTCGTCTTTTAGCTTTGTCATCAAATCAAGTATTTGAGCTTGTATTGTTACATCAAGCGCTGTTGTTGGCTCATCAGCTATTAACAATTTAGGCTTATTAGCTAGAGCCATCGCGATCATAATTCTTTGACGTTGGCCCCCCGAAAGCTCATGAGGATATGAAGTAAATCTTCTATCAACCTCAGTAATTTCAACAAGATTCATAAGATTTTTTGCTTCTAATATGGCCTCGGATTTAGCTTGTGCCTTGTGCAAAAGGATAGATTCGACAATTTGGTCACCAACTCTATGATAGGGATTTAACGAAGTCATGGGTTCTTGAAAAATCATTGAAATTTTATTTCCTCTAATTTTTCTTAAAGAATTTTTATCAGCGCTAAGGATTTCTTCTCCATCAAACATGATCGATGATTTATCGCCATATGAAGCTTTGGGTTCTGGAAGCAAACGCATAATAGACATTGCTGTAACTGATTTGCCTGATCCTGACTCACCTACTAAACCAACAATCTGATTTTCGTTAATTGATAAGTTTAAATTCTTTACAGCCAAAAACTCATTTTTTCTAACTTGAAAGCTGATGGATAAATTAGAGATTTGGAGTAATGGTTTCATTGTTTTAAAAATTTTTTATATGTCTTCAACCAGTCCCTTGTAGCCTCTTTAGCTGCTTTTAATGCGGTCATATTAACAAAACCATGAATAAGATGGGGATAATGGATTTGCTGTACTTCATTCTCACTATCATTAAGCAGCCTTGCATAGGCCTCTCCCTCATCGCTTAAAGGATCAAAGCCAGCTGTAATTATTAGTGTCTTAGGAAGACGAGCTTTAGGATTGATGGTTAGATTAAATACTGGATCATCAAGATTGACTTGTGAGTCAATGAATTGCTCCCAGAACCAAATCATTGCTTTTTGACTTAAAAAGAATCCATCAGCAAAATCAATTTGAGATCTTGAGTTACAAGCTGGGTCTGTCATTGGATAGATTAGACACTGGGATAAAGGTAGTGATAAATTATTTACAGCTCTATATGTCGATAGCGATGCAGCCAAGTGGGCCCCGGCACTATCACCGCAAAGGCTAATCTCCTTTATGGGTAAGCTTAATTTGTCCCCCAACCATTCTAGAGCTAAATTAGAATCTTGGACTGAAGAAGGAAATTTATTTTCAGGCGCTAATCTATACTCAAGTGAAAAAATTTTTGCTCCAATCTCAGCTGAAAAAAATTTTAACCATGGATCATGAGTATTGATGCTGCCAAGGACGTAACCACCGCCATGAAAGTATAAGATTGGAGACTCTATTAAAATCCTCTCAGGACAGTATTCTCTTACATTCAGCTCACCAAATTCAGTAGGAATTAAATGATCTATCGTTTGAATGGATGACCTTGGCTTTGCGTTTAACGGCAAGCCATCTCTCCCACTTTCTAACTCATTCCTTAATTCTTGAGCTGAATTAAATCTATTTGGGTCATCAAAAGCATTTGATTGTAATGATTGAAGTGCTAAAAAAACCTGTGTTTGAAAATCTAGAATTTGATTATTGATAATAATGCTTTTTTGAAAAGTCAGGCATCTTAACAACCAAACTGGAAGTGAAAAGAAAATTTTTAAAAATAATTTTATTGCCATGCTTTCTTTTATAATTCATTAATGAATTCTAGAATTTTATTATACTCGTTAGTTTTTCTATCCGGATTTATATTTAGTAAAGCTCAGTTTGAAGATAAGAAGATATTAAATGTTGATGAGGCATTTGTTTTGAATACATCCTTTTTAGAAAATAAAATCTTTATATCTTGGAATATTAAACCAGGATATTACCTATATAAAAAATCAATTTTAATTAAATCGGGTGATGATCCCATCAAACACAGATACATGTTAAAAGATGAATCACAGATATCTGATGAGTTTTTTGGTGAATCAACTATCTTCAAAGGAGCGCTAGAGGTTGAAGCTGAGCTATTAGATGTTAATCTAGCCAATCTTCAAAGCATTAAGGTAATTTACCAAGGTTGTGCTGAAGGAAAGTACTGTTATCCAAAAAGAATTAAAAGTTTATAAAATCGTTTAACTTCTTAGAAAAACACTATAAAATCTATAAAAATGAAAATATTAGTAGTACATGGCCCGAATTTAAATCTTCTTGGCGTAAGAGAGCCTGAGGTTTATGGATCAGTAACAATGGAAGAAATTAATCAAGGCTTGAAAGAAAGAGCAAGCTCTCAAAATATTGAGATTGAAGCTTTTCAAAGTAATGCTGAGCACGAGATTGTTACCAAACTTCAAGACTCAATGCATGAAATAGATTTCATAATTATTAATCCTGGAGCGCTAACTCATACCAGTATTGCGATTCGAGATTCTCTGCTGGGCATAGGAGTTCCATTTTATGAGGTCCATATTTCTAATATCTTTGCACGAGAAGAGTTTAGGCATAAATCCTATTTTTCTGATATTGCAAATGGTGTTATATGTGGGCTTGGCACTCAAGGCTATGACCTGGCGCTTAGACATATTATTGATAATTTTAAGGATAAGAAATAATGGATATTAGAAAGATAAAAAAATTAATTGAAATGTTGCAAGAATCAGATCTAACTGAAATTGAAGTTCAGGAAGGAGAAGAGTCAGTCAGAATTGCGCGGGGAAATAATCAATCCCTCGAAACCAAATCTACTTTTACTGCTCCTAGTGTCATCAGTGCTCCAATAGAAAATAAGGAAATCTCAACAGTTGAATCTGGCTCAATCATTAGATCACCTATTGTTGGTACTTTTTATAGAAAGCCCGCACCAGATAAACCACCTTTTACTGAAATTGGCAGTCATGTTAATGCAGGTGATGTTGTTTGCATTGTTGAGGCAATGAAAATGATGAATGAAATTAAATCAGAGTTTACGGGCAAAGTTTCAGCTATAAATATTGAAGATGGCGAACCTGTTGAATTTGATCAATCTCTAATCGTCATAGATTAATGTCAAAAAAAATTCTAATTGCCAATCGAGGGGAAATAGCTCTGCGAGCTCTTCGAGCATGTAAAGAATTAGACCTAAAAACGGTAGCAATATACTCATCTGGAGACAGGGAGCTCAAACATTTAAGATTAGCAGATGAAACTGTGTGCGTTGGCCCTGCAAGTCCACTGGAAAGCTACCTAAATATTCCTTCAATTCTCTCAGCTGCTGAGCTCACGAGATCAGATGCAATATACCCTGGATATGGTTTTCTTGCAGAAGATGCAGATTTTGCTGAAAGATGTGAGGCTAGTGGGTTTACATTTATTGGGCCCTCCTCAAATGTAATTCGCCAAATGGGCGATAAAATTACTGCGAAAGGTCTGGCTGAAGATTCAAATATTCCCATCGTACCTGGATATAAGGGGGAAATCCCTGAAACCGATGACGCAATTAAAGAAATAGCTGCTGGAGTTGGTTACCCTATGATGATTAAAGCATCCGCTGGAGGCGGCGGAAGAGGAATGAGGGTTGTACAAGAAGAATCTGAATTAATTGCATCATTGCAACTGACCAAACAAGAGGCAATGAATGCTTTTGGAAATGACACCATATATTTTGAAAAGTTTATTCAAAACCCCCGCCATATAGAAGTACAAATTGTTGCTGACGGTCAAGGAAATGCCATTCATCTTGGAACCAGAGATTGCAGCATGCAAAGAAGACACCAAAAAATTATAGAAGAGGCTCCTGCACTAGATGTTAATCAAGAATCCTTGGAAAAAACATTAAAAGCATGTTTAACACTTTGTCAAAATATTCAATATTCTGGTGTAGGCACGCTTGAGTTTCTCTATGAAGATGGTGAATTTTATTTCATTGAGATGAATACTAGAATCCAGGTTGAGCATCCCGTGTCTGAAATGATTACTGGATTTGATATTGTTAAAGCACAATTAAAAATTGCTTTAGGAATGGAAATAACTCTTGATCAAAAAGAAATTATATTCAGGGGACATGCAATGGAATGCAGGATAAATGCTGAAGATCCAGAGACGTTTGTTCCGTCACCTGGAATTATTAATAAAATGCACCCACCAGGAGGATTTGGAGTAAGATTTGACTCTCATATCTATTCAGGATATGTGGTACCGCCTCACTACGACTCCCTGCTTGCAAAAATTATTACAACTGCAAATACAAGAGAATCATGTATAAAAAGAATGTTGAGCGCTCTAGATGAATTTTTTGTAGATGGCATCAGCACAAATCACTCTTTGCATCAAAAACTTTTAGAAGATAAAACATTCTGTGAGAACAAACATAATATTAACTATCTTGAAGGATCTTTTTTAGAAAAATGAGTGTTAAAGAATATAATCCGGCTGAAGTAGAGAGCCTAATTCAGCAATCATGGAAGCAGAATAATTCATACAAAGCTTCGCCCTCTCAAACAAAAGAAAAGTTCTACTGCCTTTCAATGTTTCCATATCCTTCTGGAAAATTACATATGGGTCATGTTCGCAATTATACGATTGGAGATGTAATTTCTAGATTTAAAAGAATGCAAGGCTTTAATGTATTCCAGCCTATGGGGTGGGATGCATTTGGTCTGCCTGCTGAAAATGCGGCAATAAAAAACAAAGTTGATCCCCAAAGCTGGACTGAACAAAATATTGAAAATATGAAATCACAATTAGAGAGACTTGGCTTTAGTTATGATTGGTCAAAAGAGCTTAAAACCTGTGATCCTAATTATTTTAAATGGGAGCAAGAAATTTTTACCATGCTCCACAAGAGAGGCCTTGTATATAGAAAAAAATCCTTAGTGAATTGGGATCCTGTTGATGAAACGGTCCTAGCAAATGAGCAAGTGATAGATGGTAAAGGATGGAGATCTGGAGCGACTGTTGAGCTAAAAGAAATTGACCAATGGTTTTTAAAGATCACTGATTATGCAGATGAATTACTTTCATCAGTTGAAAGTCTGGATTGGCCAGAAAATGTAAAAGCTATGCAAAAAAACTGGATTGGCAAATCATTTGGGTCAGAAATAAAATTTTCTCTTAATAATGAGGAGGACTTAACTGCTTTCACTACAAGAATTGATACTTTGTATGGAGTTACTTACATAGCTATTTCTTCAAATCATCCATTAGCTCAAAATCTTGCTAAAGAAAGTGCAGAAATCAGTAACTTTGTTAAACAATGTAACGAAACCAAAATGGCAGAAGCTGATATGGCTAAGGCAGATAAATTAGGCTTCAAAACAAATGTAAAAGTACAGCACCCCTTCTTAGATATAAATCTTGATGTATGGATTGCGAATTATGTTCTGATGGACTATGGCACTGGGGTGGTGATGGGTGTTCCAGCACATGATGAGAGAGATTATGAGTTTGCCAAAAAATATAATATTGAAATTAAAAAAGTAATTGAATGCGATGAACTGCCATCTCCTAAAAAAGGAAAACTTATTGACTCTGACTATTTTACTGGCCAGGAATCAGATGAAGCAATTCGGAATATTAATGCTCGCTTAGAACAGAACAAAATTGGCAAAAGCATTGAGAATTTTAGACTCAGAGACTGGGGGGTAAGCAGGCAAAGATTTTGGGGCTGCCCCATACCTGTTATCTATGAAGATGGCGAGCCTATTTTTTTAGAGGATAAGGATCTTCCTGTTAGGTTGCCCAAAATCGAAGATGGAGAATCCCCAAAACCATTAAGTCAAAACAAGAATTTTTTTGACTTAGGTCCAGGAAAGTCTCGTGAAGTTGATACTTTTGATACCTTTGTAGATTCATCTTGGTATTACGCAAGATTTACGGCAGCAGATAATAATGAAAAAGCATTAGACGAAAATTCAAAGTATTGGCTTCCTGTAGATCTTTATGTTGGCGGTATTGAACATGCAATCTTGCATCTTCTCTATTCAAGATTTTTCCATAAGGCAATGAGAGATATTGGTCTGGTTGATGGTGATGAGCCCTTTAAAAAACTACTCACACAAGGCATGGTGCTCAAAGATGGTTATAAAATGTCTAAGTCCAAAGGCAATACCGTAGATCCACAAAAATTTATTGATCAATATGGAGCTGACACAATTAGGCTTTATATGATGTTTACTTCTCCACCTGAGCAGTCCCTGGAATGGTCTGATACAGCAATTGAAGGTTCATACAGATTCTTGAAGAGAGTTTGGAATCTTGTATCGGAAAGAAAGAAATTTTCTGAACAAGAACCAAATGAATTTACAAAACACGAACTCGCGCTTCGTCAAAAAAGTCATAAAACTCTAAAAAAAGTAACCCATGATTATGCTGAGCGGAATTCATTTAATACGGCAATAGCATCGATAATGGAGTTACTAAATGCAGTGCCTGATTCATTCAAGGCTGCTGATGCAACCAAAGCACAAAGATTCTGCCTCGATGAGGTAATTCAATTTACATTAAAAATGTTATCGCCAATTACTCCCCACATAAGTCTATATTTGTGGCAAGAATTTACAGAGTCTGAGGGTGATGATTTTGAGAATTCTTGGCCAACATTCAATGAAGAGTTTCTTCAATTAGAAGAATTTCAACTCATTATTCAGGTAAATGGAAAAGTTAGAGGAAAAGAAAATATTTCTGTGGACACAGAACAAGCTCAATTAGAAATACTCGCAAAGGAAAATGAAAATGTTAAAAAAATTCTAGCTAACCAACCCATAAAAAAGGTAATCTATATAAAAGAAAAATTAATAAACTTCGTAATCTAAATGAACTACATCACTCCTTTCGACGACTACCCAATTCATCAAGCCATAGAACCAATTACCATACCTGGGCCTACTGATAGAAATTTTTATGACAGATACTTTTTCAATGGAATGGATCCTGAGAATGAGTATATTTTTGAAATAGGCATAGGACTCTATCCAAATAGACATGTAATTGATGCTCACTTTAGTATTTCATACAAAGGTAAGCAATATTCATTTCATGCAAGTCAACGCTTAAATCAAAGCAGGGTGCCAATAAACATTGGTCCTATGTGTTTAACAATCGATGAGCCAATGAATGAATTAACATTTTCACTTAAAGATCCTGACAACAAGCTTAACTGCAATCTTAAGTTTTCTGCTAATTCTGTTGCCCATCAGGAGCCTCGATCCCTGATGATGGAGGGCACTAGAACCATCATGAATACAATTAGATTTACTCAACTGGGTAATTGGACAGGCGAAATAACAACTGAAGCTGGAACACTAAATCCTGAAGCAATATATGGCATTAGAGATAGATCATGGGGTGTGAGACCAGTAGGAGAACCAGAAGGTGGAGCTCCTGGAATGCTAAACCAAGAGCCTGGGGTTTATTGGTGCTGGGCTCCAGTTCATTTTGATGGTTTCTGTACACAATTTGGGACATTTGAAGATAGAGATGGTAATACAACACAAATTTCTGGGCATAAATTACCTCTGTACAAAGATATGTCTTCAGTTCCATCTGATATCGAGGTTGAAACCATTCACTCTCTTCATCATTCTGTTAATTGGCAGAAAGGCTCTCGATGGGCTACGGGTGCAAAAATATCAGGCATGCTAAAAAATAAAGAGAAATTTGATCTAGAGCTGGAAACTATGGGCCCTATATTTTTCTGCAAAGGCATCGGCTATCAGCATGACGAGTGGAAACATGGCATCTGGAAAGGTGAAAGTGAAACAGGTTATGAAGTTTGGGACTTATCAGAAATAGACCCAGGAGACTATACCTTTTTTCATACACATCAAATCGCTAAGGCAACATTAGGCTCAGAAAAGGGTATTGGGATGTTAGAGAACTTGGTAGTTGGAAGACACGACCCATCTGGCTTTGAAGATTTCTTTGATGGAGCAAAATAAATTTCATAAGTATTTCTCAATACTTATATCTTGTTTTCTAATTTCTAGCTGTCAGCTAAACTGGATTGAAGAGCGCCAAATACATCTAAATGATATTGAATTTGGGTCGAGCATCAAGGAGACATTTAAACAAAAATCAAAAAAATATTTCCTTCAAGACTCATCCAAGAATAATCTCAATCTCCAAATATCAAGTCTTCAATTTAAGAAAAAAAATTTTTATGGAGGCTCTGCTGCAAGAGCAAAACAGATAGAGATTATTGGTAAACTTGAATACAATTTCACGAACATGTCTTCTAGCAACAGCGGCACCCTGTATGTATCAGGCTGGATTCCAGTTAATGAAAATAATCCCCAGGCAGAAATGAATGCTCAGAGAAAAATTGTTGAAGAGTTAGAATTTTTGCTGCTGGAAGATCTTGCTCAGGAGTATTGGTTAATTGAAAGTTAATTTTATAAATTTTTCTGACCCCAAGGATAACAAATGCTTTTTGATCACGGGTGGGGAGCTAATTTTAAAGCAAGAAGTTGTTGAAATTATCTTAGTTAAGTTAAAAAGTGCTGGTTTCAATGAAAAGGTATCCATATCTCAAGATGAGTTAGAAAGAATGCAAGAAATAGCCTCAAGAAATATGGGGGGCTCCTTGTTTCAAGAAAATCTAATTCTTCATATCAAACACACTTCAGGAAAATTTCCTGAAAAAATTAAGTTATTTCTTGAAGATGCTGAGATTTTTAATTCTCCCAACATTGCATTAATCGTTGAATCTAGCATTGAAAAAACTCCCGCAAGTGGAACATGGATTAAAAATTTTGATGCCAATGGCCTCATTATCAATTGCAGCAAACTTAAGATAATGGAAGAAAAAATATGGCTTAAAAGACAATTAAACTTTTTACCAAAAGATTTGCTTCCAATATTTGGAAGCTCAATTTTTCAAAATAATGAAGCTAATCTTTTGGGTCAAAAAAATGAAGTATCTCTGCTGAAACTTTTATTTTTGAATCAAGATAAGATGAGTGAAGCTAAAACAGATCATATAATCTTTGGATCTGGGATCAGTGCATTTGAGCTTGAAGATTTATTGCTAAATAGAGATTTTAAGAAAGCGCTCAAGACAATCAATTTCATGAAAGAGCATGATCGCCAAAACTCTGCGCCAATAATTTGGATAATCGCTAAAGTTATCAATTCTTGCTTGGAGTCCCTTAAGTCTTCAAATAAAAAATCTGCATTAATCAATAGCGGAGTATGGTCATCGAAAATTAATCTTTATTTAAATTTAATAAAACAAGCAACGGCAAAAGAATTTTTAAGTTTGAATGAAGAGATTTTAAAAGTTGATCTTATAAACAAGGGCTTAATGAGAGCTGAGACTTGGGAGCAAATTGAAAGAGTTATTCTAAAGCTTCAAGATGCAACTTCATTGCAGAATTAAATAGCTCAACTACGTCCTGATACCCTTTATAATTTTCTTCTAGTTTATAGTCAGTACCTATCAAGTGAGTGAGAGGAAGCATTCCTTTTGTTGAGCTGGTCAACCACATGCAAGGGGAGTCATTAAAATCTGAAATAGCACAACTGCCCTCTTTTACAGAATATGGAGTGTTCTCTAGTGCTTTGATCAAGATTTGCCTTGTAATACCTGGAAGAATATTTTCAGATAAAGATGAAGTTCTAACTGAACCAGCAGAATCAAAATAAAATACATTGCTTGCTCCTGCCTCAGTCATAAAGCCATCTTTATGCATAACAACCTCTTGGCAACCTTGAGATTTTGCCTTATTCATAGCTAAAACATTGCCTAATAAAGAAGTAGATTTAATATTACATTTTCCCCATCTATCATCCTCACATAACATAGCGCTTATAGGTGAAGAAGGAAAGCTTGCAGGCATTGCGTAACCAAACCTTTCTATTGCAAGATCATCTTGATAAAAATGTGATCTAATCAAATCAACGCCTCTGGATATTTGATAATAAATATATCCATCTTGGTTAGTCAAAGTAGCAGCAAGCTGTTTAATATCACTGGCCACACTATCAAAATTAACATTTAAGCTCATGAGACTAGCGCTTTGAGTCATTCGATCAAAGTGCTCCTCATAACACAAAGGTTTTCCTGAAAAATATGGAATGACTTCGTATATGCTATCTGAAAAAGTATAAGCTCGAGATAATGGTGATACCTTGATTTGATCAAGTGTATTTAATTCACCTTGATATATAGCAGTTATATTAGTCATTTTGACCAATGGAGAACAAGCTCATGATCCAAAAAACTATACGAGCCCAAATTCTTCCAAAGAAACCTTTCGCCTCAACAGACTCAATGGCTATAAGTGGAGCTGAAAGAACCACACGATCATTAGACATAAATTCTACGTCGCCGATTACATCACCCTCAGATATTGGTGCTTGAATATTATTCTTAAATTTATAATTTGCTTTTATATTTTTAAAATCTGATCGAGGTAAAGTTAATAAAATATCTTCATTTGTACCAAGGGCAACTTCATCCATTTTGCCACCCCAAACCTTAGCAACAGTGATCTTTGAATCTTTTGCAATTAATTTTTGAGTAGCGAAGAACCTAAACCCATACTCCAACAACCTTTGAGATGAAGTTAGTCTTTCGTTTTCTGAAGGACTGCCTGCAACGACTGCTATTAATCTCATATCATTTCGTTTAGCTGAAGAGATTAAACAATATCCAGCAGATTCAGTGTGACCAGTTTTGACTCCATCAACAGTATCATCTCTCCACAAAAGTCCATTTCGATTAAGCTGTCGAATGCCACTAAATGTAAATTCTTTTTCTTTATAAGTAGCATAGTGATCAGGAAAATTGCTAATCAGTGCTTGTGTCAAATGAGCCAAATCTTTAGCTGATGAAAAGTGATTGGGATCCGTCCATCCAACGGCATTTTGAAATAAAGTATTGCTCAACCCTAATTCAGATGCATAAGCATTCATAAAATCTACAAACCCCTCTTCAGAGCCTGCAACATACTCTGCCAATGCAACAGTTGCATCGTTTCCAGATTGAATGACAATTCCTGATAGTAAGTCTCGCACCGAAATTCTTTTCCCAGCTTCAATAAACATTTTTGAGCCACCGGTTTTCCATGCTTTTTCGCTAATTAGCACTTTGTCATCTAAGCTGATAGCTCCGGAAGCTATCTGATCTGCTACAACATATCCACTCATAACTTTGGTCATGCTTGCAGGTGAAATTTGATCATCAGAATTAAATTCAGCTATTACGGTATTGGTGCTAGCTTCAATCAATATGTAACTATCTAAGTTTAATTTGGGCGCCTTAGGTACCATGGATTGAGCAAGCCCATCTATGCACAGTGGAACAAGCAAGAGAGAACTAATTATTTTTTTCATAAAATTATTACTTAAATTCTAAGGATAAATCATACACGGCTTTAGCATAAAAATGACTACGGTTATATTTAGTAATCGCAATAAAATTATCATCACCTATAAAATATAAATCATGGGGCTTGTTAAGCAATATAGTTTGCCCGCTTTTAATAAGATTTTTATTTTTAATATTATTGAGGGTCATGAGCTGCTGTAATTCAAGATTATTGCTAATTGCGATTGATGATAAGCTATCTCCATTTTTAATAATATATTCTTCTTCAAGACCTTCGGTAAATTGAAGAGGAATATATTTTTTTAAATTAGTTTGATGCTTGTAAGTTTTATTAACTTTGTTGATTTCAACCTTTTGAACTATCGCGCCATCTCTTTTCCATCCATGTTTTTGAAGATAATTGGCAATGCTAGCTACAGCATCTGGCACTGAATTAAATAAATCTGCATATCCATCGCCATCATAATCTATTGCATAGGCTCGATAGCTAGATGAAATAAACTGACCATATCCCATAGCACCCGCATATGATCCTTGAACTGTATTGATATCTAAATTATTTTCTCTTGTAAGAATAAAGAACTGAATAAGCTCGCTTTTAAAGAATTTTGATCTTCTGGGAAAATCAAAACCAAGAGTTGCCAAACTATCAAGAACTCTATAGCTACCCTTAATCTTTCCGTATCTAGTTTCTACTCCTAAAATTGAAGTAATAATTTCCTTAGGCACCCCAAACTCACGCTCAACTTTAATAAATAAAGCAGAATTTTCCTTGATAAATTTTTTACCATTAGAGATGCGCTGTTCTTCTAAAAAGAGTTTCTTGTATCTATCCCATGTCCAAGTAAATTCAGCTGGAGATGACATTGATTTCAATATTCGCTCTTGTTTCTTTGCAGTTTGAAGAATCTTAATCACATAACTTTCATCAAAGCCATGTTCGCTTACAAGAGTTTTAATAACATCTTGCGCCTCTGGGTGCTCAGAGTAATCAGCAAGCATAGAGTTTGAAAATAAAACAAAAAGTATAAACAGAAGCTTCATTGCGGTAAGAATTTTTTATGCGTGCCCATAGAAACAATTATGCCAAAAGCAAGAAATAATGACACCAAAGACGAGCCACCCTGGCTAATGAAGGGCAAAGGCATACCAACAACTGGAAGCAAGCCTACTACCATGCATAAATTTATAATTAGGTTTGCAGCGAAAGTAAGGCTCAAACCTCCAATAACCAATCTGCAAAACCTATCTCTTGCACTTAATGCTAAATAAAAACATCTTAACAATATAAATAAATAGATGCTTAGCAATAAAAGGACCCCGAGAAATCCAAATTCTTCTCCAATAACAGAGAAAATAAAATCAGTTTCCGTTTCTGGAAGAAAATTTAATTGCGTCTGTGACCCTTCTCCAAAACCCTTGCCTAGCAAACCTCCAGAGCCAATTGCAACCTTTGATTGAATAATATTCCAGCTTGCCCCAAACGGATCAGACTCTGGATTAAAGAATGTTGCAATTCTCTGACGCTGGAAGGGCTGCAAAAGAATATTCCAAATAAATGGTGAGCTGATAATTAATAAAACAAATGATCCGCCTATGAAGGTCCAACTTAAACCCGAAAGAAAAAGAACAAACAACCCCGAGCAAGCAATAATTAATGCAGTCCCAAGATCTGGTTGTCTAAAAACAAAGAAAAAACAACAACAAATAACTAACAAACTAATAATTATTTCTTTTCTTTGTATTGGTAGTTTTTTATTAAATAAAAAGTTAGCAAGGAAGATTGGTACTGCAAGTTTTAATAATTCTGAAGATTGAAAGGAAAAAGCACCTATCCTTACCCATCTCTGGGCTCCATTAATTTCAGGACCAACTAAATATGTAATGCCTAATAATAATAATGAAAAAAACAAAAATAACCCTGAAGTCCTTCTAAAAATATCAGGATCTGGTTGGCTAACTAAAATCATAATAAGGAACCCAGCAACAATAAAAACAAATTGTTTTGAAACAATGCTTATATCTGAGTTTGAAGCAGAAAATAAAAAAAATAGACCAAGGGTAGACAATAAGAAAAGGCTAAAAAATAAATAAGGATCAAAATATATTTTTTGAAATGGTTTATTCATTGATTAAACTCTTTAGAACCTCGATTGCTACCGGCCCTGCAACTGCTCCCCCGCTCTCTCCATTCTCAATGACTACAGAAACTGCATATCTGGGATTGGGCATTGGACCAAAAGCTATAATAATTGAATGATCCCTCAACAATTCAGAGTTTCTAACCTCTAGATAGGCCTCCTTGCTATCTAAACTTACTAGCTCAGCTGTTCCTGATTTACCTGCAACTTGAAATTCTTTAAGATCACGTATACTTCTGGCAGTTCCATAGTCACTCTCAATAACGCCAAGTAAAGCCTGATGCATTTTTGTCCAATCAGAATTTTCAAACCTTTTATCTTGCCAAATTTTTAATGACTTTTTTTGATTGCCTAGAGCAACAAGGGAAGGCTCAGCATACATTCCCTTGGAAGCAAGAAGAGCAGCATAGTTTGCCAACTGCATGGGGGTTGCCACTAAATACCCCTGTCCAACACCTAAATTAACCGTATCACCCTTAACCCAGCCTGCATTCATGATGCTATATTTCCACTCAGGTGTTGGAACAAATGCTGGGTCCTCTTCAAAACAATCCAAGCAAACTTTCTGTCCAAAACCTAGGCTAGATAAATGATTAGATAAATCTCCAATATCTGCTTGATATGCAAGTGAGAAAAAGTAAGTATTTGAACTAACCAAAAATGCTTTATGCATGTTTACTTTGCCATGGCCTCCCTTTCGCCATCCTCTAAAAACTCTTCCAGTCTCTGGTAAAGTAAAAAATCCCGGGTCTTTCATCTCAAAATCCCAGTCCACAATATTATTTGACAATCCATACATACCAATAGCTGGTTTAATCGTTGATGCT